>NZ_JAMRYM010000003.1:0-159121 GCF_023743255.1 Rathayibacter rubneri
TTGCGGGATCCCGGGTGGCAAATCACGGCATGCCATCAGCGGGCTGAAGCCTTCTGGCCATACCCAGGATCCCTGGCGCGTTCCGAAGCTTACGAACGCTTCGGATCCACGTTTTTTACCGTAGGGAAGCCTTCGGCGGCTCGTCCGCTTCGCTCCCTCGTAGCTACCTGCGGACTCCGTTCAAGTGGCGCACCACCGGCTCCTCCGAGACTTCCGGCACGCGGTCGCTTCGCTCTCTCACATCGCGCCGAAACTCTCTCCACCTCCGCCCTGCGGGTTGCACTGCGCCCTCCGGTTGCTCAGGCGGAGAACCGCCTTCTCGGCAAAGAAACGAGGGGGAGGGGCAGGGCAGGACCAACCGCCCGGGACCCGCAAGCACCAACGACGAGAGGACTCACCATGACTGACACCGCTACCACCAGACCGCAGGCACCGACCCTCCCGGAGGCGGTCGCCGAGTTCGTGTCCGTGTTCTCCCACGGGGACTGCGCCGATGGTCTGGCCGTTCGGATGAGCTGCGGTGAGGTCGACGCGCTGGCCGGACTCCTGCGAGCATTCGGACGAGACGATGCCGCGGACCTGTGGATCGCAGAGCACGCGACCGACGACGACGAGGGCGACGCCCACACCCCGGAAGGATCGAAGCGATGACCGAGCAGCAGCAGACCGAAGCCGTCGCCACCTACGGGGCCGCCGTCACCGCCTACCTCACGCCCCTCACGCGCATCGACATCGCCAAGGCGGTCGCGCCCACCCTCGACTGCGAAGAGGTGACCGGGATCGCGCGTCTGCTCAAGAAGACAGGTCACCACGAGGCGGCCGACTGGTGGCTCTTCATGCACTCCACCCAGGGGAACATCGACGAGTTCGATGAGCACGCCGACTACTGGAAGGAGGCGGACCCGTGGCTCTGACCGTCTACTCGAAGCCGTCGTGCGTGCAGTGCACCATGACCTACCGGGTGCTCGAGAAGAAGGGCATCGAGTACACCACCGTCGACATCACGACGAACCCCGCCGCCCTCGCGTACATCACCGAGGAGCTGGGCTACTCCGCTGCCCCGGTGGTTGTCGCGAGCGACGAGGACCACTGGTCGGGCTTCCGCCCCGACCTCATCGAGAAGCACGCAGCGTGAGCGGCTCGGACGCCTCGAGTGACGAGTACCGGGCCGGGTATCTCGCCGGGCGCGCGGACCGGCAGGGCGAGGTCGACTGGTTGGAGAACGAGGCCGATCGGTATTACCGCCTCGCCTACGGCGACGAGCGGCGCCTCCCGAGCGTCGCCGTGACGCGCGCCGAGCTCGAACAGCGCAGGGCGCTGTCCGAGCCGCCCGTCGAGGTCACCCGGCGGGACGCTCTCGCGTCCTGGGGCATCGAGACGCCCCCCTCCGACACCGCCGCGGCCGACGCCGCGAACGAGATCCCGCCGACGTCGACGGGACGACCCACGAACCGCACGAGCAGGAGACGACAGATGAGCACCAGGACGATCACCGGAAATCTCGCCACCGACCCCGAGGCCGTGCAGGCGGGCCGCGTGCAGATCGTGAAGCTGCGCGTGATCGAGAACACCGGAGAGTTCCGCGGAGGGGAGTGGACCGCGCACGAGGCCCCCACGACGCACTTCGTGGAAGCGAAGTTCGAGCTAGGCGAGCACGTGCTCGCCTCCCTCCACAAGGGCGACGCCGTCATCGTCGTCGGCTACGAGCACACCGTCGCCTGGGGTGAGGGAGAAAACCGGCGCACGGGACGCGTGATCGAGGCCGACGCGATCGGCCCCAACCTCACCCGCGCGACCGCCGTCGTCACGACGGCCGCGCCGCGAGCTCGTCTCAACGAGCGCTAAGCCCGTCTGGGAACTGCTCTACCAGTCGCGGCGCGAACTGAAGCGAGGCGGCGCTGGGTTCTCAGCCGGAGTCATGAAACGGAAGTCCCGGTAGCTCGCCTGCGGGACAAGCCGCCGCCCGGCCTTGGCCTTCTCGAGCCAATCCACCAGCTCGGCCACGTCCTCCTCGCGCACGCCCTCACGCAGGCAGCGAGTACGGAATGCCGCAGTGTTCACCGGCGTCCACCGATGGCGCACGTGCATGAGATCGGCCTTGAACTTCGCCTGCTCGTTCCACTTCAGATGGTTGTCGTAGCCCCTGGCCATCATCGCCAGGTACTCGATGATGCCGACGACGCTCGGGGGGAGTTCTTCGGAGTCCATACCGAAGAGATACCAGCAACCGCCGACACCCAAGGCTCACTCTGTCTTGCGTCCTCGCAAGCTCATTAGCGGGCGCGAGCTGCACTCGCGCAGTGGCGACGGAGCGCCGCCGATCGGAGGCCGCGATGCGGCCCGTTCCGCCGGTTTTCTTCACCTCTCCGCGGTCTCAACCTATTTCGCTCCATCGGCTGCGTGCCTCCGATCCCGGACGCGCCCTGCGGGCTTATTTCGCCCGTGATAGGCGTCACTGCACCGCCTCCACTCAAACGGTCTTCCCCGCCGGAGAGGCAAAGAAAAACGATCAGCCAGAGGGAGCACCCAGACCATGCAGACCACAACCGTTCCGCGGACCACGGCGAAGACCTACCTCACCCTCGCGAACACTCGCGCGGTCAGCGTCCGCGTCGAGGGCACCGACCCGAAGACCACGCCGTCCGTGCTCGTCACCCGCCGCCCGTCGGGGACGTGGGAGGCGTGGCACTCCGACGAGCTGCACGGCTTCACCAGCGGCTCGTTCCGCCTGTGCGTCATGTACGCCCGCCGAGCCGCGATCCGTCGCCACGCCCAGACCGTCACCCGCTGAAAGGGAACAGACCATGAGCCGCACCGACGCCGGCCGCGCCACCGCCGCCCAGCTCGACCTCATCCTCACCACCCGCCGCAACGAGTCCGACGAGGACGCCGCCGCCACGGACGCCGAGATCCTCGCGCACGTTCGCAATACCCTCACCCTGCCCGGGCAGGGCACCCCGGGCGGGTTCCCCGTCGCAGATGACGGCACCAACTACGCGGCCGCGCTGATCGCATTCCTCAGTCCCGCCGCGAACGCGGACGCGATGCTCGCCACGATCGAGAGCCTGCACCAGCAGATGTGGGCCGCGGCCCCGGTCCTCACGGTCGAGACCGTGACCGATGACGGCGAGACCTACCAGGCACTCCGGTGCCCCGTCTGCGCCCGACTCGTCAGCGACGGGGGAGAGCTTCGCGCCATGGACGTCTCGACCCGGTGGAGCAGTGCGGAGCCGGACGTCGAGAACCGCCAAATGGGCGTGACCGCGGGGGACCACGACTACAGCAGCACGCTCTACTACGTCCACTGGACCGGCGAGGCGCACGCCGTCGTCCCGCCCGAGGGCTGGTCGGAGAGCTGGCTCTGACCCAGCGGGGCGGGACCGGCCTTCGGGCCGGCCGCGAGGGGCGACCCCCTCGCACTCCCCGGTGTTCCCCTCCGGGGGCACGAGCTCGCGCTCGCGCAGCGGCGACGGAACGCCGCAACGGGGAGCCGCTACGCGGCGCGTTTCCAGGTTTTCTTCACCTCTCCGCGGTTTCAACCTATCTCGCTCCGCCGGCTGCATGCCGTCTCTCTCGGACGCGGTCGCGAGCTCCCTTATTTCGCCCGAGAGAGCCGTCACTCCGCCGGCTCCACTCAATTGGTTTTCACTCGCCGGAGAGGCAAAGAAAAACGATCAGGAAGACGACAAAAGCCCCGTAGTTGGCTTAGAACCACGGGACTTGTCGCCTCAATGATCGCACACCGATTGAGGAGAAACCATCGTGACTACCACCACCGGAACCGGGACCGTTCAGCACATCGACCCGACCACCCTCGTGATCGAGGCGAACGTGCGCAGTAGCGCACCGATCACCAAGGACTTCATCGCGTCGATCCGCGAGAACGGCGTCATCACCCCCCTGCTCGCCCGCCGCGACGAGCACGGCAACATCATCGTCCGCGCCGGACAGCGCCGCACCCTCGCCGCCCGCGAGGCCGGAGTCGCCACCATCCCCGTCTACGTCGTGGAGGGCGACGAGACGACCGCCGACCGGATCGTTCAGCAGATCATCGAGAACGACCAGCGCGCCGAGCTGAGCGTCGCGGACCGCACCGCCGCGTGGGCGCAGCTCGCGTTCGAGGGCGTCTCCGCCGCAGCGATCGCCAAGCGCACCGGCACCAAGACCGACGCCGTGAAGAAGGGCCTCGCGGTCGCGGAGTCCGCGACCGTCACGTCCGTTCTGCACGAGCACGAGCTGACCCTGGACCAGGCGGCCGTGCTGTTGGAGTTCGAGGACGACGCCGACGCCCGCGCACAGCTTGTCGAGGTCGCCACCCACGACCCGGCGCAGTTCGAGCACACCGCCCAGGGCCTCCGCGAGGAGGCCGAGGAGCGGGCGATGCTCGCGAAGGCCGAGCAGGAGCACACCGCGAACGGCTTCCAGGTGCTCACTCGCTCCGACGCCTACGGCGAGGGGACTCCCTGGGTGAGCCTCTACAAGCTGCGCACCGAGGACGGCGGACAGGTCACCGCCGAGCATGCCGCCGCCGTCCCGACGCGCGGAGTGCTCATCGACACCGACTGGCGTGGGGAGGTCAGCGCGACCTATCTCGTGCAGGACCCCACCGCCGCCGGACTCGTCTACGCCCACGGGGGAGCGCCCGCCGATCCGCTGACCGAGGAGCAGATCGAGGAGGAGCGCGTCGAGAAGTCCGCGGAGCGCAAGATTCTGATCGCCAACAACAAGGCGTGGAACGCGGCCGAGACGGTGCGCCGCGAGTGGATCGCGACGTTCCTCTCTCGCAAGACCCTCCCGAAGGACGCGGAGCGGGTCATCGCTCTCGGGCTCACCGCGCACCGGTTCTCGGTGTCGGGCGCAATGAGCGGCGGCAGTGACCTCGCCCACACGCTGCTGAGCATCGAGCGGCCCTCCGGCTACCGCACCGACGCCCTCGCCGCACTGGTCGAGGCCAACCCCGCGAAGGCCCGACTCGTCGCGCTGGCCGTGGTTCTCGGCGGCGCGGAGTCGAACACCAGCAAGGAGACGTGGCGACGCGGCGACGAGCGCGCCGCCGCCTACCTCCGCCAGCTCGCCGCCTGGGGCTACACCCTCTCGCCGGTCGAGCAGGTCGTCACCGGCGACACCACCGCCGCCGAGGCGGCGGGTCTGAGCTAGCCCGCTCCGCGGGGACCGGCAGCCGCCGGTCCCCGCCCTCCTCCCTCGACTCTGCAGAAAGGCCCACCATGACCACCACCACGACTCCCGCCGCCGTCGACGTCGACGTGTGGGGACACACCCCCGCGCTGCGCGCCGCGCAAGACGCCGTGAACACCGCCGCCGAGTCCGGCGACGCCCGCGCGCTGCGCGCCGCCGTCCGCGTCCTCTTCACCGCTGCCGCCCGGCACGCCTGGCCCACCGCCACGGCCCTCGTCTTCAAGCGCGAGAGCGTGGGCACGTTCTCCGGATTCTGGGCGCTCTACCGTGTCACCGACGCCGGACACCGCGTGCTCCGCGAGTGGGAGAACGAGCCCGACGAGATGAGCGACGAATCCGACGAGGAGCGCGTCGCGCTCGACCTCATCGGCAACAGCCACGAGACACAGGACTACGCCGACACCTTCGGCCCGCTCCGCGAGGGCGTGGCTGTCGGATACCACCTCTACATGCTCTGAGAGCGCGCGTGCGGGCCGACCCGAAACGGGCCGGCCCGCACGAGGGGGAGAGCCCCCTCGACCCCCCCCGCCACCGCCAGTGTCGTAGCCGGATGCGACGATGGACGCGCCCGCGCCTCTCGCGACCGCCGGCCGCCGCGCCTGATCAGACAGGACAACCACGATGACGCTCTACCCCGACGTGATCGGCACCCTCCGCGCCGAGGGGATCGACCCTGACGAGTGGGCGCGCGAGCACGGCTCACCCTCCGCCGCCCAGTGGCGCGGCGACGAGTGCGGCTGCTCCGACGACCGCTGCATCGGCCACCACCACGACAAGAACGAGGCATGCGGCTGCTTCCCCGTGATGCTCGAGGAGCACTTCGCGCAGGAGAAGGCCCGCGGCTACAAGACGCTGGAATGGCGAACGACACCGGTCCGCGTCGTCGCCTCAGCCGAATCCGACCTGGAAGACTTCGGCCTCCTCGACCTCGCGGACCAAGACCAGATCGACCTCTCCGCCAGCACCGACGTCGACACCGCGGCGATGTTCCAAGAGCACACAACCGCCGAGGAGCTGGCCCAGACCGCCGCGATCGCCACTGAGATGTCCGACCCCGAGCAGCTGCGCGCCGAGCACTACGCCCAGCTCGGGGAGATTCACCAGGCCGTCCTCACCCGCGCCCAGGAGGCCGGCGACCCCCGGTACGACACCTACCGCTCGACGGAACAGCTCTCCCACGCCATCAACGACGTCTGGGACCGCGACGTCGCCGCGTACCAAGACGCCTACCTCGCCGTCATCCGCGACACCCTCACCGCCCGTGGACTCACCACCGGCATCGAGGTCGTCGCCTACGCTGACCGCGACAGCGGGGTCTACGACGAAGCCCTCGCGGAGGAGCTTCGCGACCTCGCCCTGCTCACCACGCCCCTGCCCGTCATCGGAGCACCCCGGGACGAACACAGGATCCCGGTCGACGCGCTGCGCGCCGCCGGCCTCAGCTACATCGAGCGCGCCCGCGCCGAACTCTCCACCGAGCCCGCGGCCGAGTAGCGATCAGCGCCGCGCGCGCCGCTTGTGCGTCTTCCCGGAACGGATGTTCCGGTTCTCGAGCACGCCCATGACCGCCAGGCCCACAGCCACGGCGACGATCAACGCCCAACCGACGACGTTGAACCACTCCCCGGTGAACGCCGCGTAGGTCTGCTCACCGGCGATCGAGAAGAGCATCAACGACAGGCCGAACCACACCATGCCGTTGGAAATCAGCGCTGCACGCGCGAGCTTGGTGCGGGGCTTGGCCATGAGGCCACCCTGTCACCGGCACCTGAACGTGTCCACGAGTCGGCAGCCGCTCCTACGCTCTGAGCATGAACGCTCAAACGCGATCCGCCGCTCACATCCTCCTCGACCTGTACTCGTCCTCCCAGACGGGCGACGGCGCCGGCAAGGAACGCGCCTTCGGCGTCTCGATGCAACGCCTCAACGAAACCGATGCGCTCACCGCCAGCCAGAACGACGACGGTGAGCTGGCGCTGGACATCACCCCGATCCTCACCGCCGCCGGCATCAGCTACCAGTGGCTCTTCGACCAGCTCGCGGCCGCGACCGGTCGCAGCATCGAGGAGCTGACGTTCGAGCTGCGCACCGTCATCGACAGCCTGACCGAGTAGCACCGCCGGTAGTTGACAGCGTCCCCAACGTCCTACCGGCCGTCGCGACGCGCCTCCCGGCGCACCAAGATCACAAATCCCACGATCACGAACAGGACGACAAATCCGACCGCGACGAAGGGCAGGTAATTCAGGAACAGAATCAGCAGCAGCGCCCACGGTTCGAAAGTCATCCCCGCTACTCGTCCCCGCGCCGGCTTGCTCGCACCGCGGCCACCACAGCCAGCACGACGAAGAGCACTACGGCTCCGACAGCGATGTACGGACCGAACAACACCAGCAGGACCAGGGGACTCCACCCGCCCACTTCAAACACCGTGCGCCGCTGACTCGTCAGCGGGCCGGGGGAGGGGATCGAGCAGGTGCGGTCCGTTGTTGCGGACGCTGTTCACGTCGCGGGACACCTCGTAGTGCTCGAGGTCGTGCGCGACTGCGTACGACTCCCGGTCGAGCAGCTGCATCAGAGCGTCGACGTCGAGGTGCCCGCCGAGCCAGTCGTCGTACCCGTCCGGCGTGATGCACGCCGGCATCCGGTCGTGGACCTCACCCGGCGCCACATGCGAGTCGCGGGTGATGATCGCCGTCGACAGCCGCCACTTCTCCGGATCGTCCTCCGCCTTCGACGGATCCGGCCACGCCGACACGATGCCCGCCATCGCGAGGGCCGCGTCGGGCTCGTAGATGAAGTGCGGCTGCTTCCCCGTCTCGGTGACCGTCCACTCGTAGTAGCCGGCCGCCGGAATCGTAAGGCGTGGTGATCCCGATGTGCCCGGGGACGATGCTCTCGTAGGTGTTCGTCAACCCGAGCGGCCCGAGGATGAGCGCCAGGCCGAAAGCCAGCACGATCGTCGGCACCAGGAGCGGCGACAGGAATGACGAGAGCACGGCGCGTCCCGGCACCTCAAAGCGCTCAAGTGCGCGTGCTGCCGGCACTCCAAGCAGCAGCACGATGACGGTGCTGATCGAGGCCGTGATGAGGCTGGTCTGCAGACAAAGCCCTGCGCGAGGTGGTCGCTGACCGCAGATATCGCGGCATCAGCAGTACCATCGAAGTCCGCGACACCGAGGATGAGCATGGAGAACACAGACCCGCGTTACGTCAGATCGCGGCTCAAGCTCCGAGCTGCCATGCTCGAGATCGCAGATGAGGATCTCGAGCAGCTGACTGTGTCCGCGGTCTGCGAGAAGGTCGGTATCGACAGGGCCACGTTCTACCGGCACTTCGCCACCATCGACGGGCTGGTCGACGACACCCTGAGGTCGCTCGCCGATGAGAGTACCGATCGATGGTCTGCCACGGCTCGAGGCACCGGCGATCAGCTCGATGAGTCCGCCGCGATTCTGAGGGCCTACCTGGAACAGATCGTCAAGCATTGGGCGCTGTACCGATGGGCGCTTGGACCCACGGGAAGCGCGCGTGTCATTCATACCGTCTTGGAGGAGGCCATCCGGGGGGTAGCCGCCGAGTTGATCCTGCTTCAAGGTGACGACGAGCACACCCAGGCTCGGGCCTGGTTCCTTGGCGGCGGGCTCGTGGGCGGCATCCTGCATTGGTTGCAGACGGAGTCGCCGGAACGCGAACCCGCGGAACTTGCACAATGGCTGCTCGGTGTGTCGTCGCCGCTTCCTGCCATACCCACGACCGTCTGACCGCTCGCCCCACGCGCCAGACGGTCGTGGCGTTTCAGAACTGGTGAAGGCCGGGTCCGAGAATCCGTTCCGATCCGTTCCACCGAAGCTGGGCGGTGGATCCTGCCGGGACCGTTACTTCGATGCTGCTGCCCGCGTCCGTCTTCTCCCACCGCACCTCGATTCGTCCCTGCGGTCCGTCGAAGTGGCCTTCCGCCCACGTGAGGTGTGCAGGGATGACGGGATCGACGATGAAGGACTCCCAGGCGATCGAGGTGGCGTGCTGACGAAGACCCAGGGTGTGCGTCTGGAGGTATCGGATGACGGCGCCCTTGCTGTAATGGTTCAGCGATGCGGAGGCGACTCCGTTACGGTCGACGCCTTCCCATTCCTCCCAGATCGTGGTCGCGCCCCGGTCGAGCATCCCGAGCCATGAGGGTGTCGTTCGCTGGAGCAGCAGCGCGTGCGCGATTTCCGGGTGGCCAGTGTCGGCGAGGACGGGGAGGAGGTCCGCGGTGGACAGGAAACCGGTCGTGAGGTGGTCGTCGGCCTCCCGCACCAGGGAGACGAGGTGGTCCGCGGCCTGCGCGCGGAGCTCTTCGGGGAGCAGATCGAACGCCAAAGCGCGGACGTAGCCGGCTTGAGTGCCGGCCGAGACTCGACCGTTCTCATCCAGGAACTCCTGCTGCCAGGCGGTTCGTACTCGCTCGGCCGTGTTCGCGAAAGAGTCCGCTTCCTCGGTTTTGCCGAGAACGCGGGCGACCTGCGCCAGGACCGATAGTGACCGGTACAGGTACGCGGTGCCCACTTCGCCCTTGTCCGCCATGGCCCATGCCATCGGGTCAGGCATGGCCGGTCCCGGGGTGCCGTCCGCGTTCAGGGGGGTGGGTTCGAGCCATTCACCAAAGTGGAAGGTTCCGTCCCAGATGTACTGTTCGTGCGGAAGCGGCGTTGCCGACCTTTCGACCCGGGAAGGGTGGCGCCTCTCGGCAGCGGAGGTCAGAGCGAACTGCACCCACTTCACCATGGCCGCCCAGTTCTGGGTGAGCGCGGCCCGGTCACCGTAGGTGCGGTAGAGCTCCCAGGGCACGAGGACGACGGCATCGCCCCAGCCGGCCGATCCGGTGGCCATGTCCGTCATGGGGTCGGGCACGGCGCCGAGTCGGGCGTTGTCGGGAGACATGTTGACGATGCGGCCGTCGGCGAGTTGATCGTCCCGGACCGACTGCAGCCACTTGCGGCTGAAGCCTGCAACATCGAAGAGGCGCACGGCCGTGGGCAGGAAGATCTGGTAGTCGCCGGTCCACCCGGCCCGCTCCCGGGTGGGGCAGTCGGTGGGGAGGTCGACCGCGTTCCCGCGGAAGCTCCACTCGGCCACGCTGTAGAGAGCTGTCAGATCCGGATCGCTGCAGTTGAAGGCGCCGACGGGGGTGAAGTCGGTGTGCAGCACCTGCAGGGTTACGTCGGTCTCGTCGAGGTCGAGGTTGCTGCCGTCCCGCTGGAGGCGGGCGTAGCGGAAACCGTGAATGGTGTGGCGGGGCTCGAACACCCTGCCCGGCTGGCCGTCGGAGATCACCTCGTCCCGCTGCACGAAGGGGACGACGGTCCCATCCGGTGCCGGAGTGTCGAGGTGGGTGAGTGTCAGGTCGCCGTTGACGTCGAGGTGTTCACCGTAATCGATGACCGTTCGAGTCCCTGCCGGGCCGAGGTCGCGCAGGACCATCCGGCCCGACACGTTCTGGCCGAAGTCGACGATGGAGCAGTCCGCCGAGCGCCGGTCGATCATCACGGGGGAGCGTTCTTCAATCACTCGTACCGGCGGCGCGGGCGACCAGGACACCGGCGGCGCAACGGGACCCGTCACCGCTTGTCCGAGAGTGGCTGAGTGGTGTGACCAGTCAGTGGTCTGACCGTCCATCAGGTCAGCTGCGACGATCTCCGTTTCCGCGACGTTCCAGTGGGTCGATGTGGCGGCCGCGACGACCGGTCCCGCGCCTGAGTCGATGTGCAGCTCGGCTCGCACCGCCGTCTGCTCGCCCCAAGCAGCCTGATGACGGAAGGCACCGGCTCGCCCCCGATACCAGCCGTCGCTCAGCCTGAGCTCGAGGCTGTTCGCGCCTTGCTGGAGCAGCGGTGTCACGTCGTACGCCTGCGCGTAGAGCGTCTTGTCGTAGGACTGGCTGCCCGGCGCGAGCTCCACGGACCCTACGCGCCGGCCATTGAGGACGGCTTCGTAGAGTCCGAGGGCCGTGGCATACAGGCGAGCCTTCACCGGCAGCTCGCTGATGTCGAAGGTGGTGGAGAACGCGGTCGCGGGGCGAGCGCCGAGCGGATGATCGTTGCTGGGGCTGGAAATCCAGGCGCTCGTCCAGTCGACGTCGAACAGTCCCGCTTCGAAGGCCAACCATTTCGACCAGGCGGAGGTGGCGCCGGCGTGCTCGACGCGCACCCGCCATTGGACGCTCTCGCCGCTGGTGAGCGGCCGCCACGGCCACGTGATGAAGCGACGCTCGGGGCTTCGTTGCGCCCAGGTCAGCAGCTCATCGCCGACGCGGGCTTGGAGCTCGAAGGCGTCCTGACGGCGCCATCCGGGTGGGAGTTGCCAGGACAGTTCCGGTTCCGGCGACGAGATGGGAAGGGCATCGCCGCCCGTTTCTACCTGGAGTGCGTGCGGTGCGTCGGGGTGAGGCATCAGGGTCTGGCGATCTTCCTGTGATGTGGCGTGGGAGAGGGCGGAGCGGCGGTCACATGCTGCCGCGCACCTTCCGTACGAACAGACCGCCTACGACGGCGATGACGGCGCCAACGAGATAGACGAGGGAGTAGCCGCCAATGGCCGTCAGGGCGCCAATCGCGGCGATACCCGAGCCGAGGATCGGGCCGAAGGACCGGGGGAGCTGGTCGGCGACGACGATCAGGGACATGTACTTGCCGGACTCGCGGCCCTCTCCGGGGAGGACATCGATCACGAGGGCGCCATCGACCGGGCTGTACGCGCCCGAGCCCAGACCCAGCAGGACGAGACCGACCATGTAGACGGGAACGCTCGGGGAGAACGCGACAATGATCGCGCCAGCGGCGATGAACAGGGTCGTGTAGATGACCAGGGACTTGCGGATCTTGAGCCGGTCGCTGATCTGGCTTCCGAGGACAGCGCCGAGGATCGCGGTCACGAGGCCCACGAGTCCGGTGATGGTGATCAGTCCCGGCAGTTCGTCGGGTCCGACGCCGAGCTGATCGGTCAGCACGTACACCCCGTAGGTCGAGGTGAGCACGGTGCCCAAAACGACCACGACCTTGCCGATCCAGACCCACGAGTAGTCGGGCACGCTGCGCGGGTTGATCTTGAACTCGGAGAGGATGTTGCGCTTGGGCTGCGCGTCGCGCTCGGCCTGGCTGAGGCGACGGTCGCGGAGGATGAACAGCACCATGACCAGAGCGACGATCATGACGTATCCGGGGGCGGTGAACAGCAGGAAACGGTTCCCGAGGAACATGGGGAGGAAGATCGAGGCCAGCACGCCGCTAGAGACGATGCAGACCATAATGATGCCCTGCACACGTCCGCGGTGCTGCTCTGGGACCTGGTCGGGAACGAGTGCGCCCGCGCCTCCGGTGATGACGGCGTTGCCGATTCCCAGCAGGACCGCGCCGAGCAGGAGCTGTGCCACGGACGCGCTCAGGCCCATGACCACCAGGCCGGCGAGAGCGAACAGCACGCCCGCGGCGATGAACGGCTTGCGCATGCCCAGGCGCGACGTCGATCGGTCACTCAGCGCGCCGGCGAGCGGCGTGATGACGATGTTGACCAGAGCGTAGAGACCGGTGAGCAGGCTCAGCCACAGCACCTTGTCATCGGGCTCGAGTTCCGCGACGGTCACCGGCCACGCCACGATCGCCATACCGACGCTCGCGCTGTAGGTGCCGATGTAGAGAATGACCAGCGCGAGCACGAAACGCTTGCTGAGACGCTGCGGGGGAGATGCCGGCGGCTGGTGCTGCGCCTCGAGCCCGATCTCGTGAGCTGCATCGGTGAAATCTGACATGAATGTTCCTCCTTGAACGGGTGTCCGCTTCCGCAACGGACGGTGCCTCACCGTGGCTTCGCCAGGAGACTGGAGTCACTGTACAACGGTTGCTGCACAGATGGGAACAGTGATTTCGTTCAGCTGACTCGGGTTATCCCCTCGCGGCTTCGTCAGCCTGCAGAGGCAGTGCTGGCTGCGCGATGGATGGCGTCGAGAGTGGTGAAGGTTGCCAGGGTCGCTGAGGCGTCGTGAGCGGGGTGTTCGCGAAGGCCGGCTCGGATGGCGTCGGTGACCGCGACGAGCATGGGGCCGTAGCCGTTGCCGTCTGCGGGGAACTCCACGAGTTCAGGGTGAGTGAACATGGTTGCTGGGTCGCCGGCGTGGATGCGGTAGGACGGGACAGTCCAGAACGGTGCGGGGATGTGCACCCAGCCGGTCGTACCGCTGATCGTCGCGGAAGGGTCGACGAAGTCGCTGATCGAGGACGCGCAGTGCGCGAACCTGCCCCCGGAGAACTCGAGCGTTGCGTGCTGTGCCAGGTCGAGCCCGTCGTCGCGGACGTCGCCTCGGGCTGCAAGGGAGGTGGGTGCACCCAGGACGTCGAGTGCCAATGTCACCGGGTAGATGCCCTGGTCGAGAAGCGCTCCGCCGCTGCGAGTCAGGTCGAACTTGCTTCCGCCGTCGTTGGGGAACGGGAACCCGAAACCGGCCCGCACACTCCGCGGTTCTCCGATGATCCCCTCCGCGAGCGCATGCAGAAGAGCGACGTACGTCGGGTTGAATCTCATCCACATGGCTTCCATGAGGAATGTTCCCTGCCGATCGGCGCGCCGGAACAAGTCGGCGACCTGCTCGGGACGCATCGCCATCGGTTTCTCCACGAGCACGTGCTTGCCCGCATCGATAGCGGCACAGGCCATGTCGTGATGGAGCGCGAAGGGCGTCGCGAGATAGATCACGTCAACCTCATCGGACCCCAGCAGTCGATTGAAGTCGTCGGTCGCGTGCTCGATGTTGAAGACCTGCGCGAACCGGGACGCGTTCGCGAGGCTGCGGCTGTAGACCGTGGTGATCGATGCGCCCATCGACGCAAGATCGGCCACCACGGTCCACGAGATCGTGCCGGTCCCCGCTACACCCCAGCGCAGATCAGAGTGCGACCGCATCCGTGGGAGAGTTCAGCTCGGCGCCCTGACTTCTCGCGATGCCACCGAGCCAGGCCAGGCTCGGCTTCGGCGTGCGCTCGAAGGTGTTCGGGTCGACGGCGATCAGACCGAACGTCATGGCGAAGCCGCTGTGCCATTCCCAGTTGTCCAGAAGAGTCCAGTGCTGATAGCCCACGACCTCGACCCCCTCGGCGATCGCGTCCCGCACTCCTTCTAGGGCGGTCTGCGTGAAGCGGATGCGCAGATCGTCGTCGTCGGTGGCAATACCGTTCTCGGAGATCAGGACCGGCTTCCCCGTGAAGGCAGCGGCGGCGCGGACGGTGTGACCGAGTGCTTCCGGGTAGTACTCCCAGCCCGTGAGCGTCGTCTCCTCCCGCGGCTCCGGAGGCACCACTCCGTCGGGTCCGAAGGTGGTGCGGCTGTAGGTCTGCACGCCGATGAAGTCGTCGTCGGCGGATTGCGCCCAGAACGGGTGGATCGCCTGCTCGAGCACGGCGTCGCGTCGCGTCTCTCCGCCCTCGACCGCCTGGTAGTCGCCGACGTTGGGCGACCAGCCGACCTTCGCGTGGGGAGCGAGTTCGCGGATCGCGGTCCTCGCTTGCCGGTGCGCGTCGAAAACGTTCTGAATGGCCCCCGGGGCCAGGATCGGCAGCGCCATCACGGCCACGCCGGGCTCCCCGCCGATGCGCTTCGCGAAGCGTGCGCTGAGCTCCTGCTGCTCGACGGGAATCTCATCGGCGGCAGCGCCCAGAGGAAGATCTCCGGTCGCGAGCAGCATCGCTCCCGCGTTGGGCTCGTTGAAGGTAATCCACCACTGCACAAGGTCGCCCAGGCCGTCCACGACGAAGCGGGTGTACCGCTCGAAGAGATCGGCTGCACCCGGCTGGTTCCAGGCGCCCTCTCGCGCGAACCAGATCGGCGTCGCGAAGTGGTTCAGCGTCACGACGGGCACGACCGCGCGACTCCGGCAGGCGAGCACCATGTTCCGGTAGTGCTCAAGCTCCGCACGGGAGAACACTCCCCGTTCGGGCTCGATTCGGGACCACTCGATGCTGAAGCGGTAACTGTTCAGGCCCGCTTCGGCGAGCAGGGCGATGTCCTCGTCGTAGCGGTGGTAGCTGTCGCAGGCGTCACCGGAGGGCTCGTGGAACGGCGATCCTTCGACGTGTTCCATCGCCCAGATGTCGTTGAGGACGTTGTTGCCTTCGATCTGGTGGCCAGCGGTGGCAGCCCCCCAGAGGAAGTCGCTTGGAAAGTTGGCCATGATGCTCCACTCCGTACAGTTCAAACGCCACCTCGCTGGGGCGCTGTTGCACCCTAACACTATGCAGCAACTGGTGCATAGCGCGGAGAGGTGCTCGGCTCGCCCACTCAGTGGACACCGGGAAAGGACGAGCGCCACATCGGAGGGCTGGCTGCTGGGTTCAGTGCCCCTTGAGCCGCTGGAGGAGAGGCGGCCGGCGGCGGCCGAACAGGGCCCGCACGCTTCCGGACATGATTCGCCACTCGGCCTGGCGGTGCACGATCCGCCAGTCAGGGCCCGATCGAGTCCATCTGTCGACGTAGGTTCCGCTGATGTCGAAGACGTGTCGTCGCCTGAGGCCGCGACCGCGGTGGCGAGCTTGCACGTAGGAGCGAGAGGTGGCGGTGTGCTCGTCGAGCACGTCGATGGTGGTCGAGCCCAGGAGGTGCTGCGTCGGTCCGCACCGGTCGAGGTATCCGGCGACCATCTTTTTCAGGCTCTCGACGCCGTGGGAGGTGGTCAGTCCGTAGTGGTGGTCGACGTCGTCGGAGAAGATCTCGCGCAGTCGGTCGTAATCCTTGGCGTCCACGATGTACGCGTACTCGATGAGACGACGGGAGATGTCGCGTTCAGCTGCCAGTTGTTCCGTGAGATGCATGTCGAGCTCCTCCTGTGAAGGTGACGTCGTGGACTCTTGGTCGCGGTTCAATGTTCGCCGGCACTAGGGACGTGTCAGGAGGGCGTCGAGCACCTTCGAGGAGGCAAGTGTGGCCGCCCCCAGAGCCGACGCTTGATCTTGCGCCGCGTCTCGGACGAGTTTCACCGTGTTCCCGCGTCGAACAAGAACTTCGGTGACGAGGGCGTGAACGAGGGCGCGGTCCCCACTCGATCCCGTGAGAACGACGCGGTCCGGGTCAAGGACAGCAGTGAGGGAGTCGATGAGATCGGCAACGCCCTCTGCGTGTGCTCGAACAGCTGCTTCAGCGGGGGCTGAGCCTCGTGCCGCGTCGACGAAAAGCTCGTCCAGCTGCAAGGCGACGTCCCCCCTGGGGGCGCGGCCGGCTCGCTCGAGCAATCCGACCGCTCCCAGCGCGTCCTCGACGCTGGTTCCATCCCGCGGATTCCCGAAGGGCAGCCGCCGCACTTCACCAGCCCGGCCGCGCGCTCCTCGAATGAGTGAGCCGTTAGCGAGCACAGCGGCCCCCAGGCCGGCGCCTACCTTTAAGTACAGAACTGGTCCGAAGATCCCCTCGCCGCCAGCGGCATCGAAGGCCAGAGCTGCGCAGTTGACGTCGTTCTCCACCCAGATCGCGGCCGGCGCGATCGGCGCCAGTGGCGCCAGGATCTCCACATCCGAGTAGCCGGACGAGATCACGTCCTGAACGACATCGATCGGCCGCGGTACCGCCAAGCCGAGGCCCAGCAGCCCCCCTTCCGACTCGGGAACGCGGGAGACCAGCTCTGCCAGCGCCACGGCGGCGAAGTCGAGAGCATCTGCCCATTCCCTGGATGGATTTGGACGAGGATTCAAGATCGTGCGGGACGCGATGACGGTCGAGTCCAGGCGCCCAGCAACGACTCGAATGCGGGTCGGCCCCAAGTCCACGCCAGCGACCCACCCCGCACCGCTGTGCAATGCGTAGCTCATCGCCGTCCGACCTATGGCGCCAGGAGGCGTCGGAACCTCCTCAACCAGGGTGCGTTGCTGCAGCTCAGCGATGGCGAGCGAGATGGTCTGTTTCGACAACCCGAGAGCACCGCTCAACTGGGGTCGGGTCACGACCCCTCGGCGCAGCATCTCACCTAGCGCGAGGCCGGCCGAGGAGGACAGAGCATGGGGGACCACCTGACCCTCCTCCACTCGACATTGTTTGTTCGTTCGGTTACCATACTATCTAAGAGCCGATGGCGTCTCCAGCTTCCCTCCATCTAGAAAGGCACGCCATGACACTGCTCGACCGCCTCGCCGCCCTGAACCTCGCCAGCATCTATGGGGTCGTCACCCCCTCCTACCGACCCGCCACCATCGAGACCTTTGCCAAGACCGCAACGAGGCAGAACTCCACGATCACGACCGGATCCGTCCGCACGCTGACGGGATCGATCCGAATCGCCTAGGCGCTCGACGCGGGGACTTTGATCCTCACCACCTCGTACCCCTCGAGACCTCCGGCCGGCGCGGAATGGCATTCTCATCCCACGCCGCCGGAGGTCTTCGGTTTCCCGAGGGCGGTCTGGAACGGCACCGAACATGGGGCTACCGGCGCGGAAGGGCAGTCCTGCGGCTCACCGGTGGCGCGTTCGACAGCCGCTCCGCGCCCGTTGGGCGCGTGCCGCTAGAGCCCTGGCGTGACTCGCGCGGATCAGCTTGCCGGGATACCGGTCCTTCGATCCGCGAACCTCCTTCAACGTCACGTCGCCGCTCTCGTCGCAGCGGCAGGCCTGCCCTCCATATGACTCGCGAGGGAGGA
Organism: Rathayibacter rubneri; assembly: GCF_023743255.1. Taxonomy (NCBI): domain Bacteria; kingdom Bacillati; phylum Actinomycetota; class Actinomycetes; order Micrococcales; family Microbacteriaceae; genus Rathayibacter; species Rathayibacter rubneri. Next base: position 17,848 of record NZ_JAMRYM010000003.1, read on the forward strand.
GCTCGAAGGCAACTACGCTCCAGTGCGCGGTCTAGAGAGCTGCCGAGATCGGTGAGGATTCGGGAGATCCGGCGACGGACGATTCTCGGTCGACCGCCGGGTCGAGCTGCCCGAGGAAGCGGTTGCTGCGCGCTTGCGTGGGGTATCCACCCACATCCTTCACGCAGAGCGGGCACCAGTGTCCTGCGGTCAGGATCAGCCGCGGACTGCCGGAGAACTCGTGCCCTAGCGCGCAACGCCATGTCAGCGGGGTCGCGATGTCGCCGCGCTCCACGTCGGCGGTGACGAGCTCGCCACCGCGGAACGAGGCGGCTTCCAGGTAGTCCAGCGCAGCCCAGTCGGATGAAGGCTTGCTCTCGTCGTAGCCGTGATCGAGGTAGGACGGCTCGCGATCCGGGCGAGGCGGCCAGAAGGTGGACCAGTCGCCGATGCGCTCCCATTCCTCGCGAGATCCGAAATAGGCGGCGATCTTCTCGTCGTCGCCGTCCCGGATGAAGCTCATCGTGCCGCGCGGCTTCAGAGTGAGCGGCTTGAGCACCACGTTCTTGACGAACCACGCAGGCAGGCGGCCTGCGATACGCAGCCTCGGATTCGCGTCGATCGCGCGTGTCAGAGCGGCATCGAAGGAGTCGCGGCGGAAGGGCACGAGCTCCTCGAGCCGGTCGGAATCGGTGTACCAAGAGCCGTGGAAATTCCGTGTCGCGAACCAGTTGCGGTCGTACCACTTCTTCACATCGGCGACGCCGAGGGCACCGGTCATCGCGAGCTGCAGCTCCCAGTTCGTCAGGCGCCAGCCGTCGCCGCCGCCGATGTTGTAGATCCCTCCCCAGAACTCCTCTGGCGTGTCCTGCTCGCAGAAGTTCACCATCAGCCGGGCGGCGTCCTCGACTGACACCCACTCCATCACGCCCGCGAAGGGGGAGTGGGTCATGATCGGGTCACGGATCTCGAGAACGCCCGGGTGGAAGATCCCCGTCTGGCGCACCCAGGCCCACTTCGGGAGACCCGAATCGATGAGCTCCTTCTCGGCCACGATCTTGCTCTGGCCGTACTCGTCGTAACGGGCCACACGAAGCGGATCTCCGATGCGGCTCCAGTGGTGAGGCGGGTTCCGATCACCGGTCTGCGCGACCGAGCCGACCCCGACGACACCGATCGCCCCAGGATCGGGCTGAGCACGGACGGCGCGGATGATGTTCCGCATGCTCCCGACATTCACCCGGTGAGCGAGCTCGGGGTGGTCATCGGCGAAGGGCGACACGACTGCGCCGATATGCAGCACGAAGTCGGCTTCGCGCACGCACGCCTCGACCGTGGAGTACTCGGTCAGATCGCCGAATACGACCTCGAGGTTGGGCATGTCTTCGTACTCGCGAATCACGGCGAGATCCTTCTCCGAGGGCAGCACGAGCGCCACGACCACGAACCGGTCCTGCCGCTCCCGGAACTCGTCGAGCACCCTTCGACCCCAGTTCCCCGTTGCGCCGGTGAGGAACACCCTCACCCTGCCAGCACCGTGCTGCTTCATCGCTCTCCCTAAATAGACAACCGTCTCATTGAGACTATTGTCTCATTGGGAGCCGGATGCTGAGAGAATGGCCGAATGAGCCTCCATCCTCGAATCCGCCGATCGAGGGAGGCCTTCGAAGCCGCTGCCCTTGCCGCAGCGCGCACCGATCCCGAGGCCGTCACGGTCACGTCGTTGTGCGAGGACTGGGCGCTGAATCGAGGGACCTTCTACCTCCACTACCGAGACCTCGACGACCTCCTCGCCTCGACGGTCGAGAGCCTCGCTCGCAGAGCCCCCGAAGCTCGGCAGGAGGAGGCACCGCTCGGATCCCTGGGATTGAACTCGCAGTCTCGTGCAGCATTCGGCTCATATCTCGCGCACATCCAGGAAAACCGCGACTTCTACCGATGGGCGCTCGTCACCCGCGGCTCCCAGCGAGCGGTGAACGCGGCGACGTCGGTGTACATCGAGGGCATCAGCGCGGGACTCGCGAAGAGCAGCGAGAACGGCAAGAGCACGCGGGAGCTGCAACGACGCGCCGCCTACCTCGCGGGAGCCATGACCGGCGTCATCCGCCAGTGGCTCAGCGACGATCCCGCCGAGAGTGCGGCGGAACTGAGCGTCTGGCTCTGGCGGGAACTTACGGTCGCGAAAGAGTAGTCGCCCGGCACCGAGGTGATGCCCCGTCGATCGTGGCCCCACGACGGGAGCAGAGCTGACGGTCGTCGGCATCAACGGCCGACCGTACAGGGAATGAGGCGATTCCGCAGCCAGAGGCTTTCCAGGGAAGGCCACAGAGTCGCCCTAACGACCCGGGCCGGCCCCCAGCGACCACGGCGGATTCTCGTCGTCCACTTCGATGGGTCCTCGCGACCCTCGGGGGAGGTTTAGCTGTGCGTGGGTCTACTCGTGGCACTTAGGACGGTGCATCAGCGCGCGCGTGACGCACCCGAGCTTCGAGCCCCCATCACATGTCGCCGTCACGCCTTTCAGCGTCAGCTACTCCGAGTCGGACCCGATCGGTCGGAGTCAACGTCGATGCGAGCCGGCGGCACCGCGGCCGCGTGCAGAGCATCGCCATGCGTCGACGCATCCTGCTTGTTCGCCAGCAGGGCTCGCAGGGAGGTGAATGCTACGTCACGAGCGCCCTGAGTGGCGTCTGCGAATGAACCGAAGGGGCACTGAAATGCGACCATGCACCGACCCACTCTGCAACGGATGCTGCACAGTACAGGTACTACTACTTCTCGGTCTCCGACCCTCTCCTACGGAACGATCCTGCCCGATCGGGCGGCACTTCCTCAGCCACCAACCGAAAGGGCTCACATGGCGACCGCGACTCGGACGCAGTCAACCAGACGCATGCGACCGAGTCGCCTCCATCACTTCAGCCGTCCCCGCGGCAACGCGGCGACGCACGCACGCGAAGCTTCGTCGCGCGGAGGTCGGTCACCACTCGTCTGGGGCTTTCTCGTAGCTCTCGGGGTCGGTGGAGGCGCTTTCGTACTCGGCGCACTGTCGACCCTCAGCGAGCTACTCGTCTACATCGGAATTGCTCTGTTCCTCTCCCTCGCAATCGAACCCGTCATGCGATGGATTATTTCCAAGGGCGTACGTCGAGGTCTCGCACTTCTTGCCACAGTTCTCGCGACGCTGCTGATCACAGCTGGACTAATCACTTTGGTGCTACCCGAGATCGTGCAGCAGTTCGACTCATTCCTGCACGAACTGCCCACCATCACAGCCGCCATCACAAGTTCCCCGCTTGTCGCTGACCTCAACGTCGACCTCGCGCCGCTGATCGATCAGGTCGTCTCATTCCTCGCCGACCCGGACCAGCTGCTTTCAATCGGTGGTGGGCTGCTGTCCGTGGGACGCGGGCTGTTCACCGGCGTCAGCGGAGTGCTGACGGTGACCGTCCTCACGCTCTACTTCAGTGCAACACTTCCCACCATCGTCACCTCGGTCTCACGAGCCATCCCCGCCTCACGCCGAGCACGAACCGTCAAGCTCGTCGATGACATCTTCCTCTCCGTCGGCCGCTACGTCGCAGGCCAGCTCGGCCTCGCCGCCCTCAACGCCCTCGTCGTCTTCGCCGTTCTCACTCCTGCGGGCGCGTCCGCTCCTCTCCTCCTCGCGCTCGTCGCCTTCATCGGCGCTCTCATCCCAGTCGTGGGCACGATCGTGGCGTACGCGGCGATCGTCGTGTCGATGCTCTTCATCTCACCGGCGGCCGCTCTGATCGTCGGAATCGTGCTTCTCGTTTACGCGCAACTCGAAGCTCACGTCATCACCCCGCGCGTGATGTCTCGCACGATGAGCATTCCGGGATCCCTGGTGATCATCTCCGTCTTCGCCGGCGCCGCACTCGGCGGTGTTCTCGGCGCCCTCGTCGCAGTGCCCATCGCAGCGTCCGGGGTCCTCGTCTTTGAGCGGGTCGTCGCCCCCACACAAGCTCGGCGGTAACGCGTGCTCTCCGCGCTCCCCGTCATTGGAGTACTCCTCATCGTCACCGTCAATCGCGCCTACGACCTTGGAGGCATGAGCGCCGTAGCCATCGAGGTAGCCCTCCTTCTCACAGGAGCCGTCATCGTTGCCATCCCCGCCCGGAAAAGCTCCTCTTGACCGACAAGTGGCAAATCAAGACGGCGTCATCGGTGTGCGCGTGACGCAACCGAACTTCGAACGCTAAACACACGCCGCTACCGCGCCGTGCAGCGACGCCCGCTCCGAATCGCCCAATCAGCCGGAGTCAACGTCGCCGCGAGCCTGCGGCACCGCGGCCGCGTGCAGCGCATCGACGTGCGTCGACGCATCCTGCTTGTTCGCCAGCAGGCTCGCGCACTCACCCGGGTCTCGGGCACGTCAGCACCGCGGCAGCCACACCATTACCGGAATCCAGTACGGACAAGCCACCGAGCCCTGCTTGCGGCCGCAATGATGACCGTCGCTCTTGGTGCCGCGACAGCGACGACGGCGACGGCAACTGAGACCAGCGAGCGAGAGGATGACCGCGGGCCGGATCGTGCAGGGCCTCCTCGGCGCAACGGCGGGCATCGTCCTGGGGCTCCTCGGCATCCTGATCGTGAACCTGATCGCACCGACGCTTTCCGGCTCGTCCTAAACCGGTTCACCAGCTGCAGGGGTCAGCGGTCCGGGCGGATTCGGTGGCATACCGGGGGCCGAGGCGGTCACTGCGGCGACAGAGGTTGCTCTGAACCTCCCGGTCACCGTTCCAGTCATCCTGATCGCGTTCGGCCTCGCCGTGCTCGGCGGACTGCTCGCAGGTGCAATCGGTGGCTGGCGCGCCGCCCGGCTGCGTCCCGCGGCCGCCCTGCGCTCAGTCGGCTAGCACTGCACGAGTCGGCACTCACCCGGATAGAGCCCTCGCCCCTACCCTTTGGAAAGGCTTCACGTGTACATCCTGAAGAACGTCACCAGGAGCTACACCGGCGCGAAGAAGACCGTCACTGCGCTGAACAACGTCTCACTCAGTATTCCGGACGGCCAGATGGTCGCCATCCAGGGGCCGACGGGCGGCGGCAAGTCGACCCTGCTGCAGATGCTCGGAGCGCTCGACCGCCCCACCTCGGGCACCGTCACCCTGGGCAACTCCGAGATCTCGAAGGCCGCCGACACAAAGCTCGCCGACATCCGCGCGCTCGACGTCGGCATCGTCTTTCAGAGCTTCAATCTGATCCCGACACTGACGGCGTGGGAGAACGTGGAGACCGCGCTCGCACCGCAGAAGAAAATTGGCTCGCTGGAGCGGAAGCAACGAGCGAAGGAGGCGCTGAGCTCCGTCGGCCTGGGAGAACGGCTCACCCACCTTCCCGACGAGCTCTCGGGCGGGCAACAGCAACGCGTCGCAATCGCTCGCGCCCTGGTGAAGAACCCGAAGGTGCTGTTGGCCGACGAACCGACGGGCGCCCTTGATGAAGAAACCAGGGACGAGATCATGGCACTCCTCGAGGCGCTGTGGAAGGACCGCGGCCTCACCCTGGTCATCGTCACGCACGACTCCTGCGTAGCTAAGCGCGCCCAGCGCCGACTGCACATCAAGAGCGGTCATGTGAAGGACGTATCCTGAACATCGACGGGTTGTGAAGCCGGCGGAGCCAGTCGGGGTGACTCTTGGCGGCCACACGTCAAAGTCGTCACAGCGGTGTTGCAGCCCTTACACCCCAAGCGCCGCGCCAGCTTCCCCTCACCTCAGGAGGGCTCGGGCGGCGGCCTTTGAGAGGAACACGATGCTTAAACAGCAGACGGACTCTTGTCGCGCACGGCGAAGCACAGGGGCGATTCAAGTGCTCGTTGCGGTGTACGGCATCCTCGCTCTCGCCGCAACGGGTCGATCAGCGGTTCAAATTCTCGATCGGTTCGATGAGGCCCCGGTGGCCTACACCCTTTCTGCCCTCTCTGCGGTGGTCTACGTCCTCGCGACCGTCTCGCTCGTGTCACCGGGACCCCGCTGGAGGAAAACCGCCTGGATCGCGATCGGCTTCGAACTCGCCGGCGTCGTCATCGTGGGTGCGATCAGCGTGCTGTCGCCGTCACTTCTCGGCCTGTCCTCGGTAAATCCATTCGGCCGGCAGTCGACGGTGTGGTCTGTCTTCGGAGCGGGCTACCTCTGCGTTCCGCTCTTACTGCCGGTCCTCGGTCTCTGGTGGCTTCACACCGACGCCGTTCGGGAGGAAGCGGCGTCGGCGTGAGTGCGCGCCGATCTACGACGGTCACGCCCGCGCCGCGGCTGCGACGGCGTCTGCGATGACTCGGGCGTCCGGGAGCGGGCTGGGGCGCCCCGCTGCGGTGAAGTAGAGCCGGCATGTCAGCACGGCGGGCTCGTCTGGGTCGGGGGGAACGATGTCCACTCCGTCGATTCGCATTGTAGGTGAGCCGATGAAGTGCTCGCGGTCAGCGTCCTCCTGCGTGACCATCTGGATCGTCTCCAAGTTATCGGGCACAAGGCCCGCCGCCGTCATGGCGTCCTCGAGCATCGCCTTGGCCTTTGGGTGCGAGGGGCAACCGGGCCACCAAAGCAGCTCGATGTGAGGCACGCGCATCAGAGCGTCCACTTGATCGTGCAGCCAACCGGTTCGGTCTCGGCGATCTTCGCGGGCTTACCTGCGAGGGCGGCATCAATTCCGGCGCGCAGCCAGTCCGCATCGAGTTCCTCACGATCAACGGAGGCGTCGGGGGCGCCGTGGTAAACGACGATGCCAGCGTTGTCGAGAATGAAGACGTCGGGAGTGTGGCGAGCACCCCAGGCGCGGGCGACGCGCTGGTTCTCGTCAACGAGGTACGGGCCGTCGAAGTCGCCTCGGGCAACCCTTTCGCGAGACGCCTCGAGGGAGTCCTTCGGGCTGACGGCGGGGTCGTTCGAATTGATGTGCAGCAGTCTGACGTCGCGATCAGAGTAGTCCCGTCCCGCCTGCTGGATGCGGTGGTGCCATCCGAGCGCCCACGGGCACGGATTGCATGTGAACACCACGACCGTCGCCGAGTAGGATGCGGCTTCGAGTGCCACAGGGAAACCCTCGGCGTCAGGCAGCACGAAGTCGGGAACCTGAGAACCGACCGCAAGCGCGGGAGCGAGGTCCTGCGGCTCGGTGTGATGGGGGCGCGGCTCGATCCGGGTAATGCGTGCGTGCTGGTCCAGGGTGAATTCGAAGTCCATCGCACTCACGGGACCACCCGGGCTCGGCAGGGGAGTGCCGCCAGGGCCGGTGGCTCGGACGGTCACTATCCGGGGATCTGAGGCGGGAACGAGATTCAGTTCCACTACCCCCAACCCGGAGGGCATCGAGGAAAGCTGTGAGTGCACCTGCTCTGCGCCGACGCTCTCGCGCCCCGCGAAGACGAGCACTCCGTCGGTAGCGAGGAGGTGCCTCACCCGTTCGAGGTCGAGCGTTCCGGTGGTCTGCATGCTGAGCCATTCCTGCACACCTGCAGGAGCTCCGTCGATCGTCGCCATGATCCTTCACTTTCGTCATTACCGGGAGGCCCCGATGATCCCGACGATACGACATGTGACATTCTTCGAGTAATCCCTCTCAGGAAGGTCACATGTTAGAGGTTTGGGCGGGCGGGCAACCCGGCTCCTAGACGATCGAAGGCGACGGCGGCTCGCCCCCCCCAGTCGACCCGGCGACGCGCGACCAACATCTCGGCTGCGGTCCGCGGCCACGATGTCGGGAGCACGTCCGTGGGGAGGCCCGGATCGCCTCGCATGCACTGTCGCCACTGCCGCTGCAACTCCATCCAAGCAACGAAGCACTCGTCATCCGTGACGGGTGTGCGGGTTCCGAAGTCCTCGAGCAGGCGCTCGTACGCGCCCCGCGCCGCGGCGAGATCCCAGGCGGCAGCGACGACATCACTGACCTCAGGCGAGGAGATCTCGGATCGCAGCACAATCACTGACAGGCCGGGCTCCTCCTCCAGCGCCTGTCGAGCCATCGCGGATCCCGTGTTGCTTGGAGCGATGTAAACATCGCGCGCCAGCGTGCCTAATGACCCGAGCAACATCTGCACGCGGGGGTGAAACGTCCGGGCCGATGAGGGCGCGTCGGGCGCCGCGCGAAGAATGAAGACATCCCAGAGGCCCGTTGAGAGCATGGCCGAGCCGGAGGTCATCACGCCCGCCTCCTTGAGCATCTGCGCGGCACCGTCGGCCAGCTGCAGCCAGGAACGCCGCCCCGATCGGTGCGCCACAAGTGCACCATCCCGGACCGCGCGCGCCGTGGCCTGCCGCGCAGCCGCGGTGCTGTGACCGAACAGCTCGATCGCGGACACCAACGTCTCCTGCCACGCGCCGCCGAATGTCGGGGCGACGTACTCACCCAACACCGACAAGAGCGCTTCCGGCGCCGTCGCTCGGCGGCCGTACCCCATCCCGTGATCGGTTTCGCTCATCGAACCCTCCATTTATATGACATTGCTGAGAACCATTGCAGTGAGTCTGTCACATGTCATACGGTCCTTCTCATGACCAGCACAGACTTCGTCCTCGAGGCGAACAACCTCACCAGAACCTACGGTCGTGGTGACAACAGGTTCGACGCGCTCAAGGGCGTGTCCCTGGATGTCCGCCGCGGCGAGAGCGTCGCCATCATCGGTAAATCGGGATCGGGCAAATCCACCCTGATGCACATCCTCGCCCTGCTCGACAAACCCACCAGCGGCCGGCTCGTCCTGAACGGTCAGAACTCCACCGACCTCTCTGCCAAGGAGGTCAACAAGGTCCGCAACAGCACGTTCGGGTTCGTCTTCCAACAGTTCTTCCTCACCCCGAAAACCTCCGTCCTCGAGAACGTCGTTCTGCCGCTGAAGATCGCCGGCGTCAGCAGCAGCGAACGCCGACGCCGCGGGATGGAAGCGCTCGACGCCCTCGGTATCGCGGAGAAGGCCAAGAACGACGCGAACTCGCTGTCCGGAGGTCAAAAGCAGCGCGTCGTCATCGCCCGCGCACTCGTGAACGATCCCGCGCTGATCTTCGCCGACGAGCCCACCGGAAACCTCGACACGACCACGGGAGAGTCCGTCGAGCAGATGCTTTTCGGCCTCCAGCGCGAGCGCGGCATCACCCTCGTCGTCGTCACCCACGACCCCGACCTCGCCGGCCGCTGCGACCGCAGCGTCTACGTTCGCGACGGCCTCATCGTCGCCCAGGACCTGGAGGTCGCCGCATCATGAACATTCTCGACATCATCGCCACGGCGATCAGGAACACTTTCCGCTCCAAACTCCGCACCAGCCTCACCGTCGTCGCCATTTTCATCGGTGCCTTCACGATCACCCTCACCACCGCGATCGGCACCGGGGTCGGCAACTACATCGACACCCAGATCTCTTCCCTCGGCTCCTCCGACACGCTGACCGTCACCAAGGCGGCCACCACCACCTCGGACGGCGGACCGCAGGAGTACGACCCCAACTCCTCCAGCCAGTCCTCCGGCATGGGCCCGCAGACGACCACCAACCTCAGCGCCGCCGACATCACCGCCATCGAGGACACCGACGGAGTGGACTCCGTCGAGACCTCCGTGTCCGTCAACGCGATCTGGCTCGAGCACGATGATGACGGCAAGTACGTGGTCAGCGTCAGCGCCGCCACCGGCCAGTCCGGCGGAAACCTCGACCTCGCCTCCGGAGAGCAGCTCGACAACGACTCGGACACCACCCAGATCGTCTTGCCCAGTAACGACCTCGAGACCCTCGGACTGGGATCGGCCAAAGATGCGATCGGCGAGACCGTCACCATCGCCGTCGACGACTACGTCGGCACGGAACACACCGTGACCGCGACCGTCGTCGGCGTCCAGAACGAATCCCTCCTCGGCAGCGGCGCCACCGCGAACACCGCCCTGTCCACCGCGCTGCAGACGGCGCAGGACACCAGCAAGCCGTCCACCGTGGAGACCAGCTACGCCTCCGCCACCGCGACCGTGACTTCCACGGACGACATCGACTCGGTCAAGACCGAGCTCAGCGATGCCGGCTACTCCGCCCAGACCACCGCCGATCAGCTTGGTCAATTCCAGACCATCATCAACGGCGTGGTCGGGATCCTCGACGCTTTTGCGGTCATCGCACTCATCGCCGCCGGCTTCGGCATCATCAACACGCTCCTCATGAGCGTCCAGGAACGCACTCGCGAGATCGGACTGATGAAAGCCATGGGCATGGGCGGCGGCCGCGTCTACACCCTGTTCAGCGTCGAAGCCGTCTTCATCGGCTTCCTGGGATCCGCCATCGGCGCCGGAGCAGCGATCGGACTTGGCACCGTGCTCTCCAACATCCTCTCGACCACCCTGCTCGCCGACCTGCCGGGGCTGAACATCCTCGAGTTCGCGCCGTCCTCGGTGATCACGATCATCCTCGTCGTGATGGGCATCGCGTTCCTCGCTGGCACCCTTCCCGCACGACGAGCAGCCAAGCAGAACCCCATCGAAGCTCTCCGATACGAGTGACCCCACGCTCGCCGAAGAGACCGGGGGATGTGCGCACGCGCATAGCCCCCGGTCTCCTCGGCACGTGCCGTCATCCGGGGGAGTAGTGATCTTCGCCACCCGCCGAGCCGAGGACGTCCATTCGCCGAGATCACCCCGCCCTCGCGCATGCAGCCTTGGAAAACCTTCATACCAAGCACACAGATTGCGGCGAACAACTCCATAGCAGACGGCAGTTCACTTCCCTTCGACGGCTCTACCGCCTCCCTAGAAACAAAGGACAGCATGTTTGCGACATACCTCCTCCGCGAGCTCGTCAATCGAAAGCGGCAGACGGCGATTATCGCCGTCGGCATGGCGCTCGCGATCGCCCTCGTGATCCTCGTCAACTCGTTCAGTTCCAGCGTGACCAACGCGCAAGAGTCGGTTCTCCAGTCGGTCTACGGCGTCGGAACCGACATCACCGTCAGCAAGGAAGCCGAAGCCCCGACCGGAGAAGGGGGCAGGCCCGGGCAGATGTTCGACTTTGGGGCGGACGACGGCACCACAAGCGAAGACGGCACCACCAACGTCAACCAGTCCCGCCTCACCACTGGTGTCGGTGCGACGACGTTCTCCTCGGACGAACTCACCACGGTGTCCGGTGTCGCCAACGTTTCGACCGCGATCGGCATCCTCTCCCTGAGCAACATCACCTTCGACGGCGCGCTCCCCGGCGCATCCGCTCAGACCGGGGATGCCGCTCCGTCTGCACCCGAAGGAGGGCAGACTCCCGGCGGCGGTGGCTTCGGAGGCGGCAACTTCTCTGTCGATACCGTCTCCGTGCTCGGCCTGGACCCGGCCGGCTCGACGATCGGCCCGCTGGCCGACGTCAGTCTGAGCGATGGACGCACCTTCACCGCCGAGGACGCCGGGCAGAACGTGGCCGTCGTCGACTCCACCTATGCCACGGCATCCAACCTCGCGGTCGGCTCGACACTGAACCTCGGGGGCACGGACTTCTCGGTCATCGGCATCGTCAATTCCGACTCAGCCGAATCGGCCACCGTGTCGAACACCTACATTCCGCTCGACGTCGCACAGACGCTCTCCGGACAGACGGGAATGATCTCGTCGATCTACGTGCAGGCCAGCTCCTCGAACAACATCTCGCAGATCCAGACCGACATTGAAGCCGCCCTGCCCGACAACACCGTCTCGACCCAGGCGGATCTCGCGTCGACGGTCTCGGGCTCGCTCTCAACCGCCAGCGACCTCGTCGCGAACCTCGGTACCTGGCTCTCCGTGATCGTGCTCGCCGCGGCGTTCCTGATCGCGATCCTGTTCACCATCTCCGGCGTCACGCGCCGCACGAGGGAGTTCGGCACTTTGAAAGCGATCGGTTGGTCCAACGGCAAGATCGTGCGCCAGGTGGCGGGTGAGTCGATCGTGCAAGGCCTGATCGGCGGCGCGGCAGGCATCGCACTCGGACTCCTCGGAATCATCATCGTCAACCTCATCGCACCGACCGTCACCGGCTCGTCCTCGAGTAATACGGCGACCGCAGGCGGTGGCGGACCCGCCGGCTTCGGAGGCATGCCCGGGATGGAAACGGCGACGACGACGACCGACGTGGCTCTCAACCTCCCCGTCACGGTCCCGGTCATTCTGATAGCCGTCGGCCTCTCTGTACTCGGAGGCCTCCTGGCCGGCGCGATCGGCGGTTGGCGTGCCTCCCGACTGCGTCCCGCGGCTGCACTTCGGTCGGTCGGCTAGTCCCCACGATCAATCCGTCTGCGCATGACCGCAGACGCCCCTCCTCCCTCCTCTCGAAAGGACCAATGTGTACACCTTGACGGACGTCATCAAACGCTACGACGGCGCGAAAAAGACAGTCACCGCGCTAGTCAATGTCTCGCTCAGCATTCCCGACGGCCAGATGGTCGCCATTCAGGGCCCTACGGGCGGCGGCAAGTCGACGCTGCTGCAGATGCTGGGAGCTCTCGACCGGCCCACCTCCGGCACCGTCACACTGAGCGGATCCGAGATCTCGAAGGTCGGCGACTCGAAACTGGCCGACATCCGCGCTCACGACATCGGCATCGTCTTCCAGAGCTTCAACCTGATCCCGACACTGACCGCCTGGGAGAACGTCGAGACGGCGCTGGCACCCCAGAAGAAGATCAGCGCCCACGAGCGGAAGCAACGAGCGAAGGACGCCTTGACGTCCGTCGGACTGGGCGAACGACTCGGCCACCTGCCGGACGAGCTCTCGGGCGGACAGCAGCAGCGCGTCGCGATCGCTCGTGCGCTGGTCAAGAACCCGAAGGTGCTCCTCGCCGATGAACCCACCGGCGCCCTTGACGAGCAGACCCGGGACGAGATTATGACGCTCCTCGAGACGCTGTGGAAAGACCGCGGTCTCACACTGGTCATCGTCACGCATGACTCCTCCGTGGCGAGACGCGCCCAACGCCGACTGCATATCAAGAACGGTCACGTCAAGGACGTCGCGTGAACCGTGCCGCCCGGCCGTACCGAGAGAACGGCCGGGCGGTGGAAGCTGTGACATCAGCGATCGCCGAGCGTCGAGCTGACTGCATGGCGTCACCGTAGAGCCCAGCCGACGCTCGAGGAGAGCCCATGAACTGAGATCGTCCGAGGTGCTTCCCCATGCAGTTGCGCCAACGCTGACGACGTTCAGCTCGTTGTCGAGACGACCGACGAGCTCGACCGCCGTCGTTTCCTCCGCTCTCACGGTAGGAGGCCGTCTTTGAAGCGGAATAGGGAGCTGTCCGTGCTGAAGGGAGCGTCGGAGTCGCTACCTAGGACCGCCGCGGTTGAAGAGAAATCGAAAAGTAGTCGCCCGAGCGCACGCGTCACTCCCGTCAGGACATAGACGAGCGCGGCATCGATTGCCCCGAAGTCCCTGACGACCCCTTCAGCAGCGGAAGCCATTGTCGACAATTCTGTCGCGCTCGACGACCTGGAACCTAAGAGAGCAGGCTCTGAAGAGGCCGTCGAACTCGCCTGGGCGCGGCTCGTGGGGTTGCAATGGGGCGGAGGACCGCCAGGTCCGCAAACGCCTGATCGTCTACGAGCGTGTCCAGACGTGATCAGTCGTCGGTCTCGGTCTCGGTCTCGAATTCTCGACGTAGACCGATAGTCCTTGTTCAGTGCACGGCGAGCTCGAGCGCAATCACGGCGAGGCCGAGAACGCCGATCATGACGTGCACTGCGATCTTCTGCCATGCCCGAATCCGGAGGCCGTGTATCGCGAGGAAGGTGGCCGCAACGAGGGTAGCGACGAGGACGAAGGACATGATCCGCAGTGCCCACCAGAGGGTGAAGACGCCTAGTGCGGCCAGCAGGAGTAGGAGCATCGGTATCACCAGGACCAGGAGCGCCCGGCGCTGACCGTCGCGAGATGGCGCACCAAAGCCGTGTTGGGGAGTATGGAATGAATTGCGATGTGCGCGATGACGTCAGCGAGGAAGACCGCGAGCAGGGTTCCGACGACGGTGAGGGCCAGAGTTGCGGAGGCCTCGGCGACGGTGGTCTCTTCGCTGTGCTGCCCGAGCGTCAGGCAGACGGCGAAAGCGGTGAACGTGACGTACACACGCTCTTTCAATGCGTCGGCCCGCTGTGCGTGACTCGGTCTCGCTTTATCCCGAAAGGAGTCGGAATCCGGCAGCTGCCAGTCACCGCGCTCATCATCGGCATCGCCCACGTCACTACGATCGCGTTGGTCGCGTGGAACGGTTGGTTCCCGATCGCTGCCAGCGCCGCTGGAGATAACTCCGCAGCATCGCTGCCCACATCAACTCTGCATGGCCAGGCCATAACCGGGCATGTCGGCCCTGCGCCCGCGGACGGAGCAATCACGTACGCGTACGCCGGCGACTCGATTACCGCTCGATCGGACTCCTGGCTGCACGTGCTGGCCGACGACCCCCAGCTGAACGCCGTCGACGGTTACGCCCGAAGCGGCGCCCGATCCGATCAAGTCCGTGCGCACCTCCCCACCACACGGGACGTCGAGGTACTCGTAATCGAGGTCGGCACCAATGACATCAACCAGCGCAAAACGTTGCAGTCGATCGTCGCCAACATCAATGCCATCGCTGCGACGTCGAACACGGAGCAGGTACTCCTAACCGCAGCCCCACCATCGGACAAGACCAGCAGCCGTTGGGGAGTGAATCGGCAAGAAGAAGCTGAGCAGCTGAACGTCCTGCTCAGCGCCGAGGCAAAGCAGTACCACTGGACGTACATCGACCCCTACGCCAGCTTCCGGCAATCAGACAATGGCTGGGCAGCCGGCTCGAGCACCGACGGCATCCACCCGACGGCCGCCGCGAACAGGACGATCGCGCAATCCTTCTCGGCTGGCATCCAACAGGCTGCAGACAGCAGCCGAGTGGATGGCTCCGGCCAAGGAAGAGCCAGAAGACCACGCCACCACCGTCGTCGCGCACAAGCCGGTCCACAAGCCCACGAGGCCGCGCTCGTTGACGACGCTTTTGTCCATCTCGGGCCTCACACTCGCGTCGCTGGATCACACCGACACGCCCTCCTCGCCGAGCGGGTCATCGAGCTCTAGAAGGTGTTCGAGCTGGCGGACAGCATCTGCGTCGACGCAGATATCCTCGTCGGGGGATGGGCGGCGTCTGAGCTGAGTTGGCCACCGCCTCGTGGTTCCGGATCTTGTCAGGAAGGGCGGTATCGCAGCCAGCCAATCCCGCACCTGACCGAATCTCAATTATTTCGAGCGGTGCAGAACAGGCGACAGCACATGACTCGCGAGCAGAACATCGCCTCCCAGCAGGCCTTCGGAGAGGCGGTCAACGCCGGCGACTTCGCCGCGTTCGACGCACTCGACGCACTCGTCGCGCCCGACTCGGTCAACCACGAGCCGGCGCCCGGCCAGGCACCCGGTCCGAAGGGATACGCCGCGTTCTTCGGCGAGCTGCGGACCGCGTTCCCCGACATTGCACTCGAGGTCGAGAAGCTCGTCGCGGACGACGACAGCGTCGCGTTCGCCTACACGCTGACCGGGACGCAAACCGGTGTGTTCCAGGGCCACGCGCCGACGGGAAAGTCCGTGAAGATCCGCGGCATGCAGATCAGCACATTCCTCGACGGAAAGCTCGCCGAGCGCTGGGGAAGCAGCGACGAGCTCGACATCCTCACGCAGCTCGGCCTCGTACCGGGCGCCTAGCAGGCGGAGTCCGGCGGGATCCGAGGCTCGTGTGCAACCCACACCTCGGAACCCGTTGAGCGGAGTCCGTGTGAATGAACTGACATAATCTCAATTATCGGATGTTTCTGAGTGGATACGGGGCTTGCTTGAGTTGTCCGCTCGCACCATTCCGATACACGCTTGATCCACTTCTGCTGCGCAATGTGCCACAAAATACTCGCACCGAGCGCCGAGGTCGCTCTAACGGCGATCATGCCAGTTAGAGCATCGCTTACTGTGGACGGACAATTTCAACGGTAAACACTGTCCTAGCTATTCCACCTATAGCACGATTGTTTCACCTGGTCGCGACTTACTGAGGCCGGATAAAATCGAATCTATAAGCACATAGACATTTGAACTCGGGTTGTCACTCGGGAACTTGTGGTCAGCTTCCCGGTGTAGGCGATCCGCAAAGAGTGCCCGAGCCCGCGCATCGAAGTATTTCCCATCTAGAGCTTCATGTCTAATTGCCTTGCCATTGGCTCCAGCCGTAACCCGCGCGCCTGTAGTCCTCCGCTGAATATCTCCGGTCGAGACAAAAGCCGCATGTGACTGCTGGTGCCAGAGTAGCCATATCTCGAAGCACGGGTTGGAGATTGCCCACTGAATGTTGTTTTGAGCGGCTAGTCGAATCGCGTCAGGGATCACCGAGGCGAAGTCATCGACGTCGAACATCACCCATACCGCGTCGTAAACATTGCTGGAGTCGTTGTCTGCTCGCGCACGGCGGGATTCATCGCGTTTTTTCTGTATAGCTTCGTTTACGAGAGAAACGGGATCACGCCCCGATCGAGCGATCTCGATCGTGACGCCTACAGCGCGGATGCGGCCGTTCACGTAATCGAGATACTCAGGTTCGGTGCGCACTCCACCACAAATCACTAGGATCCGCCGGTTGCGATCTCGCGTGACGCGTGGCCGTCGAGCGCTAGCGCGCGGTGTATTTCGGGGCATTTTTAGGCTTTGGCCCGGTCCTGGATGAGGCTGTTTACGATCGAGAGATATGGAAGTCCGCCGTACCGTCCCGTGAGATACCCTCGCTCCAGATTCTCCTCTTTGCGCGGCAGGCCATACTCGACAAGCGAAGTCAGCTTAGATGATCCTTCGCTTGACTTATCCACGATCCAAATTGCGTCTCGTTCAAGTGCAGTACCGGACCGCAACAGCGACACATCGTGAGTCGTAAATATCAACTGCGCTTGATTAACATTGACGCGCGGATCTGCAAAAACGGCTACTAGTTCGGCCACAAGCATTGGATGTAAGCTGGTGTCGATCTCGTCAACAACGCAGACAAGACCTTCATCTAGTGCTCGAATTGCTACGGATGCAAACGATAGCAAGGCATGAGTGCCATCTGATTCTGCATCGAATGGTAGAGCAGACACCATGCCTTGGCCCTGATGGGTCAGGGAGATCTCTGTTTCAAACGACGAAAGCAGTTCGTCGTACTTCATCCCCGGGTTCTCTTGCGCGTCGATGTAATCGCGAATTCTTTGGCGGTCTTCTAAATCGAGCTCTTCGCGCACGACATCTATTTCTTGAACACCGAGATCTGCGGCTCCGAGAAACTTCAGTAATTTGTGGCGGTAGGCCGCGTCCTGCTGAATTTTGCGCTTGACGATCGCGTGCTCCGCCCGATACCCCATCGCCGCGTATACCGCGAGTTTTTCTGTCAGCCAGGCGTGCGCTGGCTCTGTCGCCTCAAGGCGTGCTGCGGCAGCGGCGGAAATGAACAAGGCGTTGTCCCGCGTGGTCTCCTTGAGAAGAGCCGCTGGTCCGCGGAACGAATCACCGAACTTGAAGTCGTTCAGGTCTCGTTCGAAGAGGACTGTTTTCCGACGAGTGCGGTAAAGGTGCAGATACTCCCACACGACTCGATCGTCGTTGACCGCGAAGCCGTAGCGGTACTCCCGTCCATCCGCTGCTACGAACTCGACGTCGAACTCCGTTGGGCGCGTGCGTGACTCTTGGTCGAGGAGAAACGGCTCGCGTGCGATTCCGCCGTCGGCGCTCCAGCGGCTGTAGCTGTCGTCGACAGCTGAGTGGACATACCTGATTGCGTCGACGATTGAGGATTTGCCGGCCGCGTTTGCACCGAAGATGGCGACGACGGGCGCGAGATCAGCTCGCAGCCACTGGCGCTTGGCATCGTCCTTGCGCCGAACTCCTCGAAGCATACTCAGGTTTTGCCGATCCCTGATCGATCGAAAGTTGCTCACCGCGAAATCGATCAGCATGGTGCTCCCTTCGTCGACGCCACGTCGGGCGTCCACGCCATTCTTGCAGATTTTCTGCACAGAAGGGCGTCTGAGTCGCGCCGACCCTGGTTGCAGCGCGATTCATGCTGTAAACTGTCGAAAGCAGCCTCCTAGTCGGACTAGATCCGGGTGGAGGCCCAGGACGAAAGAACCCCGACCCGCCAGGTCGCGGTCGCGCGGCCTGGCAGATCGGGGTTGGGTGTCTTTGGACGGACGTCTCAACTCTAGGAGGTTCAACCCTCCTTCGCAGGGACCCTCTGTCTCGTGTGCGTCTGCTGTCTCGCTCCTACCGCTGGTGGGAGTTCTGACGAGTATTGGAGACAAGTTATGTACGAGGTGGATTTTCTGCCTGTTGAGAACGAAGACGGTGACTCGAGCAAGAGCGGCGATGCGATCGCGCTCCGGTTTACCGTTGCGACTCAGTCGAACCCCGCGGTCGTCGTCGTCGACGGGGGGTTCGGGCCGGTCGGCGACGCGCTGGTTGACCACGTCGAGCAGTACTACGGTACGTCGAACATCGACCTGGTCATTTCCACCCACCCTGACACCGATCACATCAACGGCCTGATCAAGGTGCTGGAACGTTGTCAGGTCGGTGAGCTGATGATGCATCTCCCATGGCTGCACAACGCGAGTGCGAGCAGCCTGGGGAACTACGAGAAGATCGTGCAGCTGTACGACCTTGCTGTGGAGAAGGGCGTCACTGTGACGGAACCGTTCACCGGTACAGCTCGGTTCGGGGAAGCGTTGCGGATCTTGGGTCCATCGAAGGGCTTCTATGAGGAGCAACTGGCAGAGGCCGTGGCGGCGGCGTCGGAGACGGCGGCACTTAGCGCTCGAAGCTTCGGGGCGACGTTGCTCGCCAAGGCGACGAAGTTGCTGGAGCGTACGCGCAGCCTTTTCCCTGTCGAAACCCTCACCGATGCGGATGAGACGAGCGCGCGCAACAAGATGTCTGTCGTCACCCTTGTCCAGGTTGACGGCGAGAACTTCATGCTCACTGGCGATGCCGGCATCCCGACTCTCAACGAAGCCGCGGAGGAGTACGAACGAGTTGTCGGGCCGTTCAGCAGCTACCCTCTGACGTTGTTCCAGGCCCCCCACCACGGCAGTCACCGCAACCTCGGACCCGCCATTTTGGATCGAATCCTCGGTCCGAAGGATGCGGCGTTCAACTCGACGCTCGCACTAATCAGCAGCGCCAAGGCGTCCGAGAAGCACCCCTCCCCCAAGGTCACGAACGCCCTTGGGCGTCGTGGTGCGATCGTCGCAGCGACCGAAGGTCGAACGATTACCCACATGACCGGACACCGTGACGGGTGGGGACCCATCACCCCGATCGGCCCGCTCGAAGAAGAAGATCTGTGAGCAACACGCTCTTCGACACGTACTCGTTGAAGGCGCGGTGGCTGCCGGCCGTGATCACGGCTCTGCCCATCCTCGCCCTCGCGCTCGCGTTTGTCGGGGTGAACGTCGCGGTCGGCTCTTTTTTGCCGGCCGCGGCGTTCGCTGCGATCAGCTTCGCGGCCGTCGAATACACGCGCACCCGGGGCCAGGCTTGCGAAAAACGGCTCGTCACGAAGTGGGGCGGCATGCCGACCACCCGAGCACTACGCGTCACCTCGCGGACGGGGGACCTGGCACTCACAC
Organism: Rathayibacter rubneri; assembly: GCF_023743255.1. NCBI lineage: Bacteria > Bacillati > Actinomycetota > Actinomycetes > Micrococcales > Microbacteriaceae > Rathayibacter > Rathayibacter rubneri. The sequence goes on from NZ_JAMRYM010000003.1 coordinate 37,441, forward strand.
GGCGCCGGCAGCAGGTCGAGGCCCTTTCCGGCCATCAGCTCCCGACCGCCTTGGACGAAGAACGCGATCCGGTATCGGCAGATACGCGGTACGCACAAGCCGTCAAGACGGTGATCATTCAACTCCGCCACGACGGGCGGGGGGCGGACCTGCTGCAGGACGAGAATGTGAGCTACGGATTCCGACGGAATCTGCGGGCCTTGCGTCCCCTCGGCATTTCGGTCTTGCTAGCCAGCATCGCGGGATGCGCGGCGGGGTACGTAATTTTAGAGATGGACGTCGTCGCACTTGGGATCGTCTTCATCCTGGAGTTGCTCGTCGGGGCGTTCTGGCTTTTCGTGGTTCGGGACGAATGGGTTTCCCAGCAGGCAGACACGTACGCAGAGCGGATGTTTTCTGTGCTCGACGCCCAGGCTCAACGGAAGCCACCAGCAGCTGAGGACTGAGGCTGGACTCGATCCGCTGGGCAAGCCCCACTGATTGACCTGAACGAGGAAGGCCCGCGACACCACCCGGTGTCGCGGGCCTTCCTCGTTCAGGCGTTGGCGGCCGGGTTCGGCTCGTTTGATCGGGCCGTTTGTGTTGGGGAGGCGCCCGCCGGCTCAGGAGGCGCCGCTGACTGCGGTCGTGTCTCCGTGAAGTTGACGTGCGAGTGTCCCGTTTAGGGATCGTTCACCGCGCCAGTTTGCCGAGCGGGACGCGCCGCCCATCAGCGCGGGCGGCAGTGTCCCTGTGGCGTTGTCCGCTCTGCGGCGGCGTTCATTGATCGCTCCGCGACACTGTCGCCGAGGGCGACCCGTGACGGCGTTCTCGCACCGCTCCACTTGGGAGGGAGGCGAGAGATCTGACGTTAGCGGGCGAACGTGCGCCCGTAGACCGCGACGTCCAGTCGTTCGTCTCCTAGCGGCAACGCCGAGGCGAGGACGCCTTCACGAGTGAACCCGAGCCGCTCAGCAACGCGCGAGCTGCGCTCGTTCTCCACCGCCGTCCGAATCTCAACTCGACGGATTCCTCGGCGTGGGACCTCTGTCAGCAGCGCAGCGCAGGCACGGGTCACGGCGCCGCGCCCCTCGGCCGCCGCGTCGATCCAGTACCCGAGTTCCGCAGTCTGCGTGTACGAGTTCGTTCGAAGAGAGGCGGAACCGATGAGGGCGTCGCCGGACATGATGACGGTCGGCAGCACGGATCTCGCGGCGAAGTCTGCCAGTTGAGCACGAGTGAAGGCAGTAGTGCCTTCGAGCGTCTGGTCGGAGAGCGCCCACGGCTCCCACCGCCGCAAGCGCTCGAGATTAGCGCGCGTCAGAGCATGCATCTCCTCGACGGTATCGAGGGTCCGCAACGCGAGCCGGAATCCACCGCTGAGATCGTGAGTGAAACGCATACAACCAGCTTCTCGTATGCGGCCGACCTCGCGACCAACCCGTCCTCCGCGTCCAGTAACCAGTAGCTTTCTAAGACGCATCGACCGGCGGTCATTCCGCGCTCGGCGGGTCCAGGTTCTCGGGACGTCGGCTGTCTCGGAAACACGTCCTGACGCGTTTCGTCTCAGCGGGGGACGCGGAGGGTGTTTCCGAGTCAGAATGAGGTCGTGAGACTCCTGGGTTATACACGTGTGAGTACGTCGAGTCAGGACGCGCAGCTGCAGCTCGACGCGCTCGTCGCCGCCGGCGTGCAGAAGCGCGACGTCTTCGCGGACGTCACCTCGGGGAGCAAGACCGCGATCGAGCGGACCGGGATGAAGAAGCTCCTCGAGTACGCCGAGGACGGCGACACCGTCGTCGTCTGGCGAGTCGATCGTCTCGGCCGCTCCCTGATCGACGTGCTGAACACGGTGAACCTGCTGCGCGAGCGCGGTGTGCAGGTCCGGTCGATCTCGGACGGCATCGACCCGTCGACGTCGACGGGTCGGCTGATGCTGAACATGCTCGCCACGCTCGCGGAGTACGAGCGGGAACTGATCGTGGAACGAGTCAACGCCGGAATCGCGGCCGCCCGCGCGAACGGGACCCGGTTCGGCCGGCCCCTGTCGGATCCGGTCGTGATCGCGGACAAGCTCGCGATCGCCGCGGACGCTCGCGCCCGTGGCCGCACCGCTGAGGACGCTGCTCGTCTCGTCGGGTGGAGTCGCGCGACGCTCTATCGCCACCAGCAGGCTCACGCGGCCCGCGAGAGTGCAGCGATGTAGCGACTGATGGACGGCCTCGAGCGGTGGCGGATCCTTCGACTTCACGTCGAAGATCAGGTCCCCCTCGCGGCCCTCGCCCGCGAGAGCGGCATCGGCACGCGGACGCTGCAGCGCTGGCATCAGCTCTATAAGAGGGACGGGCTCGCCGGGCTCGACGACATTGCGAGGACGGACAAGGGCGGTCGGCGCACGGATCCGGCGACCGTCGCCGCCATCGAGCGGCTCGCCCTGACCCGGCCTCGTCCGTCGATCGCGACGTTGCATCGCCTCACCGTCGAGGAGTGCCTGCGCGACGGCCGGCCGGCGCCAAGCTACGCGACGGTCCGTCAGATCGTGCAGGCCCTTGACCCCGGGCTCGTCACCCTTGCGTTGGAGGGCCCGACTTCTTATCGCGACCGGCACGAGTTGGTGTTCCGGCGTCGGGCGGAACGGCCGAACCAGACATGGCAGGCTGACCACACCGAACTCGACATCCTCATCGTCGGCGCTAACGGCAAGCCCGACCGCCCCTGGCTGACGACCGTGATGGATGATCACTCCCGCGCGATCTGCGGCTACATGCTCTTCACCGGAGCGCCTTCGTCGCTGAACACCGCTCTCGCGCTGCGGCAGGCGATCTGGCGGAAGACCGACCCCGCGTGGGCGATGTGCGGGATCCCCGACGTGCTGCACGTCGATCACGGCTCCGACTTCACCAGCCACCACCTCGAGCGCACCGCCGTCGAGCTGCACCTCCGGCTCATCTTCTCCACCGTCGGCCGGCCTCAGGGGCGAGGCAAGATCGAGCGCTTTTTCGGCACCATCAACACCGAAGTCCTCCCGACCCTCCCCGGCCACCTCGGCCCCGGGAACCGCAGCCCGCAGCCCGTGCTCGATCTCCCGGGCGTGGACCGGGCGATCGGCGCCTTCATCGCCACCTACAACCAGCGCACCCACCAGGAGCTCGGTATCTCCCCGCGAGACGCGTGGGTCGCGGACGGGTGGATGCCCCGCATGCCCGACACCCTCGACGAGCTCGACGGCCTGCTGCTCACCGTGCCCACGCATCGCACCGTGCAACGAGACGGAATCCACTTCCAGGGTCAGCGCTACCTCGCGCCCACCCTCGCCCCGTTCGTCGGACACACCGTCACCATCCGCTACGACCCCCGCGACGTCTCCGAGATCCGCGTCTACGACCACGACACCTTCATCTGCGTCGCCGTCGACGAAGCCCACCCCAACATCCGCCTCAGCCTCCGCGACATCGAAGCCGCCCGCCGCGCCCGCCGCCACGAACTCCGCCGCACCATCAACGACCGTATCCCCACCGTCGCCCACCGCGAAGAACCCCACCTCGCGGACCCCACCCCGCGCAAGAAACGACTCCGCACCTACGAGGAGGAGTGATGACCCAGAGCTTCATCGTCACCAAGGAACACCGCCGGTTCACCGAGTTCGCGAACGCGGTGAAGAAGGAGCGCACCATCGGCATCTGCCACGGCGACGCCGGAGTCGGCAAGACCAACTCCGCCCGCCGCTACGCCAACTGGGACACCCTCGAGCCCTACCTCACCACGTGGGGCCCACGGAACGAGGACGACGCAAAACACAACGCGCTCGCGCATCGCTCCCGCACCGTCTTCTACACACCCGAGGTGCTACCGCGACCCAAAGACCTCATGCGGGAGATCGGCAAGTGGCAGGCCCACCTCGGCATCTGCATCGACGAGCACCTCCGCACGATCGGGAAAGTCAGCGGCATGCACAACGGCAACACCACTCGGTGGGTCGAGATGCTCATCGTCGACGAAGCCGAGCGGCTCACGCCCACCGCGCTCGAGCTGCTCCGCGACGAACACGACCGCACCCACCTCGCGATAATCCTGATCGGCATGCCCGGCATCGACCAGCGCTTCCGCCACTACCCCCAGCTCTACAGCCGCCTCGGCTTCTCTCACCGCTACCGCGCCATCGGCCGAGACGAACTCCTCTTCGTCCTCGACCGACACTGGAAACGCCTCGGACGCACCCTCAACCCCGACGACTTCACCGACGCTCAAGCAGTCGCCGCCATCGAACGCATCACCCGCGGGAACTTCCGCCTCCTCGAACGACTCTTCCCCCAGATCAGCCGCGTGCTCAAGATCAACGAACTCGAGACGATCACCGACGACGTCGTCGAAGCGGCCGCCAGCGTCCTCGTCATCGGGAGCTGACCGGCGACATTGAGCGATCAGAGAACGCCGCCATCAAACGAGCAACTCCACACTGTTGAACATGACTCGCCGGATAGTGGAGTGCTCGTGGGCCGTGTCTCATCGACGTTCGTTCACGGGAGAGCAAGTGAACGCGCTCGCGAAGCGCTGTCGCCGGGCTGAAGGGGTTAGGACAGGAGGATGATCGGAGCATGATGATCGAGGTTCTCCACATCGACGACTGCCCGAACTGGAAGGACGTCGGCCCTCGCCTGGAGGAGGCGCTGGCGACCACCGGCCACTCCGACGTCCCTGTCACCTACCGACTGCTGGCGACATCGGAGGATGCGGCCGACGTCGCCTTCGCGGGTTCCCCGACGATCACCTTCGACGGGGAAGACCTGTTCCCTTCGGCAGGGCGGACCACGGATCTCGCCTGTCGGATCTACTTCACGCCGGACGGGCTGGCGGGTCTTCCGACGACGGAGCAGCTCGTGGAAGCGATCGCTTCCCGTGAACCCTGATTTCTGCGTCACCTGCTCCTGCTGCGGGAGGGATAGGCGTCGACGTCAGGTTCACGCACTCAATAATGGCGCTGCATACGTGTGCCGGCGGTGCGGGCTCTGGATCGCGCTGCGCCCGGGCGGCGATCACCCGCGCGTCCCCTCATTGTCTCGGCGCTGACATGCCGGCACTCGGCGCCGGTCACGTCGTTCGGGTTGCTCTCAGCCCGATCCGGGTGCGGCCGCGAGGTTTGAGGACGGACAGGGCGGTGATGACCACGAGGACGATCGCGCCGCCGGCGGTCGCGACGACCAGTTGCGTGCGGGTTCCCTCGAGCGTGGAGGGGATGAGCCCGTGGCGGGCGGCGAGGGACATCGTCTCGATGAGGCGCGTGTGCAGCAGGAGGACAGCGGTCGCGAAGACGCTCAGCCACAGCTTGATCGCCACCCAGTAGTGGCGCACGAGACCCCAGTGCGTTCCGAGGCCTTGCAGGATTCCGGTGGCGAGGGATGCGAGGGCGAGCGGAATGATGACGAACGTTCCCAGCGGATCTAGCGCCAGGTACGCGCTTCGGACCGTGAAGGGATCGCTGCTGGTCGCTCCGACGATCGCGATCGCGAGGAACGCGCCCACCGCACCGAACCAGCCCACGGACACCAGCACGTGGACGGTGAGAGCGACGCGGCGAGCTCGCGGGCCGAGCATCATCAGTGGTTCATCATCTGAGCTCCGCCACCAGTGAGCAGGTGTACGGCGATGAAGATGATCCCCAGTACGGCGACGACGAGCGAGAAGACCTTCACCCACACAGGACGCGGCGGTGGTGGCGTGCCGGTGGGGTCGGAATCGGTCATGCTCACAGCCTAAGCACCGGCCCAGAGCGTCGCGCTATGCCGCGGCTGGCGGGACGGGTGCCGCTACTGCTCGTCGGCATTCTTCTGCTGCGCTTGCGCTTCTTCGAGGTCGAGCTGCCGGGACACGATCTCCCGGTAGGTGGTTCGTCGGACGCGCCGGATCATGTCGACGGACAGCAGGACGGCGGCGGCTGCGACAAGGAAGGTCAGCAGGAAGCCGAAGAGGCCCGGGGTCACGGTGTCCTCGTTGAACGGCGCGGGGGTGGGGGTCGCCGGGGACGGCGGCGTGGTGGCGAGTTGAGTGAGGAGTTCCAAGAGCATCAGCGTGGTCCGTTCGGTGGGTGAGCAGGTCGTCGGTCAGGCCGGATCCGCGAGGTGCAGCGTCGCGGCGAGTGTTTCCGGGGGCGTGTTCTGGGGCGGCGGGACCGTGCGCGGACGGTGGATATCCACGGGGCGGGAGTGTTGAGAGGTGCGCTGCTCTGGGAATGAATGAGCCGTCACACCCGTTGTCCAGATACCCCCGGGGGGTATACGGTTCGGTGAGGACGGTTCAGGCCGGAAGGAGTCACGATGGTCAAGCACGAGGGGCATTCGAGCGGGCACGGTGAGCATCACGGTGCGGAGTCGGTGCCGGCGTCGTCCGAGCACAGCGGCCACGCGATGCCGGGGGATCACGGGTCCTCGCACGGTCAGGCCGTGAGCACGGCTCCGGATGGTCACGCCGGGCATCCGGTCAGCAGCGAGCACGGTGACCCTGCCGGTCACCCGGGCCACGGCGAGCACGACAGCCATGCAGAGCACCACGACCACGGAGGTCACGGGGGTCACGGCGGTCATGGTGATCACGTGGGCCAGTTCCGGCGTTTGTTCTGGATCATGTTGGTCTTCGCGGTGCCGGTGGTGGGTTTCAGTGGCATGTTCGCGATGATCCTGGGCTATCCGCTGCCGGAGGCGTCGTGGGTCGCGTGGATCTCGCCCGTGCTGGGCACGGTGATGTATGTGTGGGGCGGGCGGCCGTTCCTGCAAGGTGGAGTGTCGGAGCTGCGCTCGAGGACGCCGGGGATGATGCTGCTGATCGCGTTGGCGATCACGGTTGCGTTCCTCGCGTCGTGGGGTGCCAGCCTGGGTGTGCTGGATCACGAACTCGATTTCTGGTGGGAGCTCGCGCTGCTCATCGTGATCATGCTGCTCGGGCACTGGATCGAGATGCGCTCCCTCGCGCAGACGTCCTCGGCTCTGGACTCGCTCGCGGCGCTGCTGCCGGATGAGGCGGAGCGGGTGCGGGAGAACGGCGTGGAGAAGGTGTCTCCTGCGGACCTGGTGCAGGGCGACGTCGTGATCGTGCGGCCCGGAGGCCGGGTCCCGGCGGATGGCCGAGTGATCGAGGGCACCGCTGATGTGGACGAGTCGATGATCACCGGGGAGTCGCGGGCGGTCAGCCGCGGACCGGGTTCGACGGTCGTCGCCGGCACGGTCGCCACGGACACGGCCCTGCGGGTGGAGGTGACGGCGGTCGGGGATGACACCGCTCTCGCCGGCATCCAGCGCCTGGTCACAGAGGCGCAGAACTCGTCCTCCCGGGCGCAGCGCATCGCGGATGTCGCGGCGGCGTGGCTGTTCTGGTTCGCGTTGGGGTCCGGGGTGATCACCGCGATCGTGTGGTCGCTGCTGGGCAGCCCCGATGAGGCGGTCATCCGCACGATCACGGTCCTGGTGATCGCGTGCCCGCACGCGCTGGGGCTCGCGATCCCGCTGGTGGTGTCCATCGCGACCGAGCGCGCCGCGAAGGGCGGCGTTCTCGTGAAGGACCGTCTCGCGTTGGAGAGCATGCGGACGGTGACCACGGTCCTGTTCGATAAGACCGGCACCCTGACCAAGGGTGAGCCGACGCTCGCCGCCGTGCACACCGTCGAGGGTGTGCGCGAAGAGGAGCTGCTCGCGGTCGCCGCGGCGGTGGAGGCGGACAGCGAGCATCCGCTGGCGCGGGCGATCGTCGCCGCGGCGGACAGCCGCGGCGTGCGGGTGCCGGCGGCGACCGGGTTCGAGGCGTCGACCGCGGTCGGCGTCACCGCGCACGTGGAAGGGCGGTCGGTCAGTGTGGGCGGTCCGTCGATGCTCCGCGCGCACGACGCGGCCGCGCTCGAGCAGACGCGGGCGTGGGAGGCGGAAGGGATGATCATCCTGCACGTGCTCCGCGACGGCCGAGTCATCGGGGCGTTGGGGCTCGCGGATGAGGTGCGGGAGGAATCCCGGCAGGCCGTGGACGCGCTGCACGCGATCGGCGTGCAGGTGGTCATGATCACCGGCGACGCCGAAGCCGTCGCCCGCAGCGTGGGCGAGGAGCTCGGCATCGATCGGGTGTTCGCCGGGGTGAAGCCGGAGGACAAGGCCGCGAAGGTGATCGAGCTGCAGAACGAGGGCCGCCGCGTCGCGATGGTCGGGGACGGCGTGAACGACGCTCCCGCGCTCGCGCAGGCTGATGTGGGGATCGCGATCGGCGCCGGGACCGACGTTGCGATCGCGTCCGCCGGTGTGATCCTCGCGTCGGATGATCCCCGGTCGGTGCTGTCGGTGATCGAACTGTCCCGGGCGAGCTACCGCAAGATGAAGCAGAACCTGTGGTGGGCGGCCGGCTACAACCTGCTCTCCGTCCCGCTGGCCGCAGGAGTGCTCGCCCCGATCGGGTTCGTACTGCCCATGTCGGTCGGGGCGCTGCTGATGTCGGCGTCCACGGTCGTCGTCGCCGTGAACGCGCAACTGCTGCGCCGCCTGGACCTGTCCCCCGAGGCGAGCACTCGCGCCGCGCGCGAGCGCGGCACCAGCCCGGTCCCTCACGAGGAGGGCCGCAGCACCGTCCAGGTGCGCCCGTAGTCGCCGCTGGCGACCACTCCGCGCTCGTCGGCGGCAAGGACCCACTGTTCTTCGCCGTCGACGAGCGCGAACGCCTCCGGCGTCCCCTCGACTTGCCCGTGGCTTCGCCAGGAGCCCTCGAGAGTCCCCGTCCACAGGATGCCGTCCACGTCGACGCCCACCAGCTCCCCGCCGGCACTGCTGTCCACGAGGAACAGGGCGGGCGCGCCGGAGACGGGCCGGAACGTGACCGCCGCGTCGTCACTGACCTGCACGCCGGTTTCGGTGGTCGCGAACACCCGGTCGGGGCGCTCCGGATCGGCGCTCAGATCCCGGAGCGGCACCTGTGCGGCCGGGGTCCAGGTGGCGCCGGAGTCGTCGCTTCGGAGGATGACGCCGCCGGTCGCGTCGTATCCGTAAACGCGGGTGGCCGTGTCGGTGAGGGCGACGGTCGTGAGGTCGTGGAAGTCCGTCTCCCCGCTGAGGGACAGCGGCTCCCACGTCGCGGCCGCGTCGGTGCTGCGGATCAGGCCCAGATTCGGACCCGGCGCTGAATCGTCGGCGGGGTCGGGATGCCCGGAGGCGTAGAACACGCCCTCCGGGGTGATCGTGAACCCCATCGTGTCCTGCGCCCGCCCCCCGATCGGCCCCTCACCCGAAGGCGCACCGGCGCCGGTGGTGGGGTAGGTGTCGGGGAGGGTGTCGGTGGGGATCACCCACACTCCCGAGTGCGCGGCCGCGTAGGTGAGTCCGGTCGCCGGATCCCAGCCCAGCCCGTGCACGTGCTCGAGCCCGCTCGGCGCGGCGACGAGCGCGCCGGTCTCCGCACGGTCTGGGGTAGCGCAGCCGGTGAGCAGCGCCACCGTCACGGCGCCGACGGCGATGGCCGGACGGTATCGGCGGTATGGACGGTGCGGGTGGTCAGCCAAGGGTGACTCCTCGAGCGCTCATAAACGGTTCGGGGTCGACGCGGGCGCCGTTGACGCGGGTCTCGTAGTGGAGGTGGCAGCCGGAGGACGCACCGGTGGAGCCCACGAGGGCGATGCTCTGCCCGGCGGTGACGCTCTGCCCGACGGAGACGAGGTTGGTGCTGTTGTGGGCGTAGCCGGTCTGGATGCCGTTTCCGTGATCTAGGAGCACCCAGTTGCCGTAGGAGCCCAGCGGGCCGGAGTAGGCGACGGTCCCGGCGGATGCGGCGGAGATGGGCACTCCGCAGCCGGCCGCGAGGTCGGTGCCGTAGTGGAAGGACCCGACTCCGGCGACCGGACGGTTCGGGCGCGGCCCGAACGCGGAACTGATCCACCCCGACACCGGCCTCACCCACCCGGACCCTGACGGCACCGGCGCCGCTCCGCCGGCGGCGGGGGCTCTCCCGCCGGACACGGGCGCGGGCGCGGTGCGGACGGCAGTGGCGGCGGCCTGCGCGGTGCGGGCAGCGGCGGCCTGCGAGGCTTGCGCGGCGGCGGCCGCTTCGGCTGCACGCCGTGCGTCCTCGCCGCGCTGATAGTCGGCTTCGGTCGCTGCGCGGTCCTCGGTGAGGACGCTGAGCTGCGCCTGCAACGTGGCCGCGTTCACGGCCTGCTCGTCGCGGCGCTGCTGCACCGCGTCGCTGGCCGCGATCGCGTCGGCCAACGCGTTCTGCGACGCGCTCGCCAGCTCGCCCAGCTCCGCCGTGACGATGTCCGCCTGCTCGGTGAGCGCCTGAGCAGTGTTCGCGTCCGCGGTCGCGGTCGCGTAGATCGTGTCCGTCTTCTCGGCCAGTTTGCTCATCGTCGCGAGCTGGTTCAGGAGGCTACTGCTGTCCTTCCCGGTCAGCAGCGACAGGGTGAGGTTCGAGCCGGCGGTGCGGGACAGGGATGCTGCGAGACGGCCCGCCTGCACCTGGGACGTGTCGGCGCGGGCGGAGGCGGCGTCCGCTTGCTCCTGCAACGTCGCCGCGCGGTGATTCGCCCGGTCGTAGGCGCCCTGAGCTCGCTCGTACGCTTCGCCGCGCTGCTGCTGCTCGCGCTGCGCCGTGGCGACGTCCGCCTCCAAGCTTTGCAGCAGACCGGTCAGCTCGGTGATCTGCGTTTGCGTGCTCGCCTCGCTCGCGCGAGCGCTCTGCACCTGCTCCCAACTTGGGTACTCCGCCGCCTGCGAGGCCGGCGCGCTGAGGAACAGGGATGCGGTGACGGCGAACACGAGCACCGCCGCGCCGGCCGCCCGGCGTGCGGGCGTGGTGCGCGGCTCAGCCAAGACCGACACCCAGATCGCTCATGAACCCTTCCGGGTCCACGGGGCTGCCGTCGACGCGGGTCTCGAAGTGCAGGTGGCAGCCGGACGAGGCCCCGGTGGAGCCCACGAGAGCGATGAGGTCGCCGGCGGCGACCGTGTCGCCCACGTCCACGAGCAGGTCGCTGTTGTGCGCATAGCCCGTCTCGATGCCGTCGCTGCTCTCCAGCAGGATCCAGTTGCCGTAGCTGCCGGCGTAGCCGGCTTCCTCGACGGTGCCGCCGGTGGCGGCGACCACGGGGGTTCCGCAGGGGGCGGCGAGGTCAGTGCCCTTGTGGAACGCGCTCACTCCCGAGACCGGAGCATTCGGGCGAGGACCGAAGGTGCTCGAGATGCGGCCCGCGACCGGCACCCGCCAGGCAGCAGCCGCGATACCGCTGTCCTCGATGGACGCGGCGGAGTCCTCCGATGCGTCGTCCACGAGTTCCGTGGCAACGGCGGCGGTCACCAGTACCTCGGGTTTGGCTTCCGCGCCGAACGCGTCCCGGGTGACGGTGAGTTGCACGGCTCCGGCCGCGACGAACGTCTGCGGCTGCACCTCGCTCGCGGCGGCCAAGGTCGCGGTCGTGGTCGGGGTGCCCTCGACGGCGAACGCGGGCATGGAGGAGGTCACCGCGATCATCGTGACGAGAGTCATCGCCGACACCCCGGCCAGACGCGGCCGCATCGTGGCCGTGCCGGGCGGGAGCGGTCGCGGGCGGGCCGCGGCGCGCGCGGCCTGCTGCATCGCGTGCGCTTCCGCGCGGGAGGGTGCCGTGTACGTCGCCCGGCGTCCGAGCGTCAGCGCGGCCTGCCGCGGGGACGTCTCGCGGGTGCGGGGTCGGGTGCGGTGCAGGTCACGGCGGCGCGGGTCGCTCGTCGGCGTCGACGCGGCGTTCACCGGGCAGCTCCCGACCGAAGCAGGCGGGGGTGGAGAGGGGTGTGGTGCATGGGGAACGTTTCTGGTTCGAGCGCCCTCGACGGGCGCGAAGAAGAAAGGGGTGGGGATCGCCAGGTACGGCGACCCCCACCGGGGCGCGGCGGTAGCGCGCGCGCCCGGGGCACGACGCAGCAGCGCTGCGCCTGCCCAGGAGAGGGGGAAGGGGTGGGGAGGGGAGACGGGTCAGCGGGACGCGAGGAGGTCCTGCATGGTCGCGATCTCCTCCGTCTGCGTCTGCACGATCATCTCTGCCATCTCGATCGCGTCCGCGTTCTGGCCCTCATCGACCTCGGTCTGCGCCATCTCCACGGCACCCTCGTGGTGCATCATCATCTGCTCGAGGAACAGCTTCTCCGCCTCGGCGCCGGTCGCGCTCTCCAGCGCGGACATGTCCTCGTCGGACATCATCCCGTCCATGCTGTGATCCATGCCCGACATCGAGTCCTCAGCACCCCAGGCGGCGAGCCACTCCTCGAGCTGAGAGATTTCCGGGCCCTGAGCTTCCTTGATCTGCGTCGCGAGGTCGGTCACCTCGGTGCTGATGCCGTCCTTCGCGAGGATCATGTCGGACATCTCCACCGCCTGCTCGTGGTGGGGCTTCATCATCTGCGCGAACATCACGTCCTGGTCGTTGAAGTCCTCCGCTGACGCGGCGGAGCTCGAGGACGGTGCGGCGGACGCGGACGAGCTGCTGTCGCCCATCCCATCCATGCCGCTCATCCCGGAGGAGCTGTCCGAGCAGGCGGTGAGAGTGATCGCGGTCGCCAGAGCGAGGGTCGAGGCGAGAAGAGTGCGCTTGGTGTTCATGAGTGTCGTATCCATTCAGTCGGTTGCAGAAATCGCCGGAACCACGCCCTGCGGGCGCGGTGAGGAAGTCGCAGCGGACGCTGCGACACCAGGGCGAATCAGGTGCGACTGATCGACAACACCGTCAACGACGGCAGATACACGTGGAACCTCGCGCGCGGCACCAGCCGCACCAGACGCGGACCCGCGTCCAACACGCGCGCGAACATCGCCGGCACCCGGGCCAGGAGGATCAGGGACGCGAGGAAGAACACGATGACGCACGTCGCCGCCATCAGCGCGCACCCCATCGCGCAACTGTCATCACACGGCACCATCGGCACGACCGCGCCCTGATCGGCGCCGGCCGCGAAAGCCATCCCGCCGGCCATCGAGGCCACCGGATCGGCGTGAGCATCGGTCTGCGCATGCGTGTGTCCTGCGGACAGGGAGGCGTCGGAATGGCTGCCCATCATGGAGTGCATCGCGAATACGCCCAGCAGCAGAGCCGCCAACGTCAGCACCACGACCACCGCGCGCGTCAGCGGCGCGGACAGCTTAGAAACGGCGCTGTCGCTCATGATCCACACCTCCGAAACCGCACGTCACTCCACCCCGAGCATCGATGAGGACGCCCGGGCATACCCCCCTAGAGTATGCAGAAAGCAGCCGGAGCGGCTGAAAACCCTCTCCGTACCCGTCCGACCCACACCAGCAGCGGACGAGCTGCACCAGCACCCCGGGGGACGAGGACACCGTGACCGAACAGATGACCGAGCACGACGACACCGCCGGCCCCCACGGCTACATCTCCGACAAGGACCAGTACCTCCGCCGGCTGCGCCGCATCGAGGGACAAGTCCGCGGGCTCCAGAACATGGTCGAAGACGAGCAGTACTGCATCAAGATCCTCACCCAGATCTCCGCCACGACCAGCGCCCTCGAATCCGTCGCACTCGGTCTCCTCAACGACCACCTCAACCACTGCGTCCTCGAAGCCGCCGCAGCCGGCGGCGACGACGCGAAGATCAAACTGCAAGAAGCATCCGACGCCATCGCGCGCCTCGTGCGCTCCTGACGCCCAGTAGCTCGAGATCCGCGCGATCGCGCAGCGGAACTGTTTCATCTCATCCAGAGCGACACAGAACGACGTCAAAACACCGCCAGAGAACGCCGTAATTCACAGCGCTTGTCGTTTCTCACGGTCGCCTGCACGACTGCGCGCGTCACCGCGGCACTCATGCAGACGACCCTGGGCATTCAGATGTTCAAGGTCCCCTGCACACACGGCGCGGGCGCCGCTGGCCGTTCCATATGGGGATCGCTCACCGGTGCTTTCTTCTTGGCCGCGAGGCCGGGTTAGGTGGCGGGCGCTGAGGTGATTTCGATCGGCAGTTCGACGTCGATCGGGTCGCCGCTGTGTGTGCGCAAGGCAAGCACGGCGGGCCCGGTTTGCAGATTGGCGGGGAGGTCGAAGGATGCGTCGACCGTCGATCGTTCGCCCTTCGGTGTCGGCCGGCCAAGCAGTATTTCCTCGCCGCTCGCGGAGGGGGTGATGGTGACCGTGACGTCTGAGGCGGCGCGGCTCGTGCCTCCGGTGTCCTCGCATGTCTCCCAGATGAAGTCGGCGCTGAAGTGGACGACTCCGGTGGGATGCAGAGACGACTCTTGCAGTTCGATTACTTTGGGCGAACAGGACCCGGCTGAGTCCGACGTGATGTCGGTGCAACCGTTGACGCTCAGCGCGATGGCGGCCGCGGCGACGAGAGGCGTCCCTCGTCCTGTTCGTCTCTGCGTCATGCGGATCAGTGAAGCACTGCGCGCTGCAGCCTGCGTCAGGAGTACCGCGAACGTCATCAGATCGTTGAAAGGTTGATCGATCGGCGTTCCGTATGGGGATGGTTTTCCGGGTCGGTCGGCTTCCCTCAGGTCCAGCGACGTTCGAGCCAGTGAAGTGCGGCGTCGGCTCAGCAATTAACTGACGTCACGAAACCTGATTAGAGCCGTTTACGACATATAGAATGAGTGACACGTTACGTGACTCTTTCACCCGGCGCACCATCGCGCCAGCACCGCGTCACGTATTCGGCCGTATAAGTGACAGGAGTCAGCGATGCTCGTCGGCTACATGCGCGTCTCGAAAACCGATGGAACGCAGACCACGGATCCCCAGCGTGATGCGCTGCTCGCGGCCGGCGTCGAGGACGCTCAGCTGTACTCCGACCTCGCGTCCGGTCGGAAGGATGATCGGCCGGGTCTGCTGTCGTGCCTGAAAGCGCTGCGCGAAGGCGACACTCTCGTCGTGTGGAAGCTGGACCGGCTCGGACGCGACCTTCACCACCTCGTGAACACGGTCCATGACCTCACCGCCCGCGGCATTGGGTTGAAGGTGCTCACGGGTCAGGGGGCGGCGATCGACACGACCACTGCGGCCGGCAAGCTGGTCTTCGGGATCTTCGCTGCCCTTGCTGAGTTCGAGCGCGAGCTCATTTCCGAACGAACGATGGCGGGCCTCGCGTCTGCTCGAGCACGCGGTCGGGTCGGCGGGCGCCCGTTCACCATGACGCCCGCCAAGGTGCGACTCGCGATGGCGTCAATGGGCAAGCCGGAGACGAACATCGGTGCCCTCTGCAAAGAACTCGGCATCTCCCGCCAGACGCTCTACCGCCACGTCTCGCCCACGGGTGAGGTGCGGCCAGATGGCCTTCGCGTTCTCGGGCGCAAGAGCACCTAGACGCAGCTGGCCGACGTCGGCGTGGGCCCCGATCGTCGGTTGCAGCTGACCTAGCTGCATGAGCGCTCTGCCATCGGTATATCAAAGACAGCGCTGGCGAAGGAGTTCGGTATCAGCCGGGAGACCTCTTACCTCTACCTTCGCGCCGCGGTGACGAGTAACGCGGCACGGGCTCGACAACCGTGCTTAACTGCGGTCGACGGCGAGCGTCGGAACGTCGAGGAGGATCACTTCATGGATCGGACCTCACATCAGCGCGGGACGTTCTTACGGCGCTCGGGATGGGTGCTGGTCGCCGCAGCGGCAGTGATGGCCACGAGCGGCTGCGCACCAGCAGGCTCGAACGGCGACTACCCCGCGTACTCCTCGGACACCGAGATGGCTGAGAGGTCTGATGCTGTGGTGGTGGGCGACATCCTCTCGGACCGCAGGGAAGCCATCCTAGGTTTTGACTACCGAGTCGTGTCGATCGAGGTCCTGACCGACGCGAAGTCGCTGTACGAGCCGGGCGACCTGATCGAGGTCAAGCTGCTTACCGGCAGCGTTTCCGAGCCGGGACCGGACCTCGACGTTGACGGCAGGTACGTCCTGTTCCTCGAGACCTACGACTCGGTACCGGCGTCGCTCCTCAATCCCTGGCAGGCCTACTACGAGGTGCAGGACGGAACGGTTGTGCCAGATCCCGACAACGACCTCACCCTTGGGCCCGAGCTGCAACAGGCTCTCGGGATCAGCTGACGCAGCAGAGTGTTGTGCAGAGGACCTTGAAGATCTGTGCAGAGGACCTCGAGAACTGACACCGCCACCGAGCGATGCAACTCACAAGTGTCCCGTAGGACCCGCCCGATGAAATGCCCGGTGACGGGGCGGCTATCGAGACACTGGGTCAGTGGACCAGACGGCGATACTGCGCACCCGAGCCGAAGTGCTCGACGACTTCGAGCAGCAGTTGCGCTCGGAGGCCGACATCGCAGGGGAGCGAATCGTGCGGACGGAGAACGGCTTCCGGTTGCAGGAGACGGACACCTTCACGGTCGAGGTCTGGAAGATGCTGTTCAACTGGCGCCTCGTGGTGATGCCGCCGCATCAGCAGATCGAGACGACCCACGGATACGGCTACTTCGGCACCGGCCTCGAGAGCTTGGCCCGCGCGGTCGCCGCCGGCCTGCAGTGGGCAGACCCGATGAACACAGCTCCCGAGGGGTTCGACAAGCAGGCGTTCTGACGCCGCTCTAGATCTCGGTCGCGGCGAGCTCGTCTCGCTGGGGGAGTGCCAGCGCTCGGTAGAGGGTCGTGCGGTCGACGCCGAGCTTGGTGCCACTGCTGCCTTCGGGATTCCGGCGGCAATGTCCGCACGAGCTGCAGCGACCTGGACGTCGTCGAGCCGTCGTTGCCGGCCGGTGTACTTCCCCGCGGCTTTCGCGATGCGAATGCCCTCGGCTTGCCGCTCTCGGATGAGGGAGAGCTCGAACTCCGCGAACGCGCCGAGCAGATGCAGCATCAGCTGTCCGAGCGCATCGTCGCCGCCGGGTCCGTAGGTCTGCTTTTCCTCGACGAACTCAACGGAGGCGCCCTTTGCGACGATCTCGTCGACAACATCGCGGAGATCTCGCAGCGAGCGCGCGAGGCGATCCATCGACGCGACTCGGACGACGTCGCCGTCTCGGACGTAGCGGATGCAGTCCGCGAGAGAGGGTCGGTCGGTGCGGGTGGCGCCGGAGACCTCTTCTTCGAAAATCCGGTCGACGGCGCCGATCGCCGCGATCTGTCGATCGAGGTTCTGGTCGGTCGTACTGACTCGGAGCCGACGGTCTGCGTTCGTTGCGTCACTCCTAGACCTTGACCCAGATGTGTAGCGAAAGGAGGAGAAGCGACCCTACTGCTACGCGCGTCGTCGGTTGTCACTGGTGTTGCGTTGGGGTGTACCTCAGATAGACATACCGCGCGCTGCGCTCCGAGTGTGCAGAACATCCGCCGATGCAATCAGTGGCTTGGAACCGACGGAATGTTCCGGGTTTCGGAGTAGGTGACTCGTTCGGAGCCGCGGAGGATGCCTGCTGGCTCGTGTCGAATCCATTCCATCCGGTCCCAAAATCCCCGTGACCGGTTGTCGTCGTTCAGCGCTGTCAGTCTGGGCAGCGGGTACTGCCGTCGGATCACCTGGAGGGTTGCGCGACCCACCCCCCGGCCGCGCTCTGGCACCGCAACTTCGAGCGCGAGGATGTCGAGCTGACCATGAGGCATCTCTCCCAGGACTCGATGCGACAGCGGGCCGGGGTGGAGAACGAATTTGCATCGGGCGACCTCGGTGTCGTCGCTCCGAGCCGACAGCCAATGATCTGACGCGCCGACCGCAAACTCGCGATCCCACCAAGGCTTCACGAATCGGTCGGACGATTCGAACACGTACCAGTAGGTGCGCTTCCTGTGAGGGAGAACTTCGACGAGCGTCAGTGCGGAGGGGTCCATGCTCAGACGGTAATGAGGTCGCGTCGCGCGGTGAAGCCGGTCGTCGATGGGGCAGCGGTGTGCGCGCGTTCGTGATGTCCACTTTGTGGAGGTTTTCGTCGAGCCAAGGTCCGACTATCGGCGTAGCAGCTGCTGCTTTCGCCCCGGCGAGGCGGCGCTCTGATGCTCCCAGGCCGCGCCATGACGATCGTTACTGTGGAGGAGGCGTCTGCGTCTCCGGTGCCGGCAGAGGAAGGGTGATCGATCGCGTGGCTTCTCGGGTGGATCTTGTCGATGATCTGACTGGCGCGTTGATCCCGCCTGGACGTGGTCGAACGGTGGGTTTCTCCGTTGATGACGACGCTTACGAGATCGATCAGACTGCGGCGAACATCGGGTACCTGCACCTCGCCCTTGCCCGTTTCGTCGACGCTGCGCGGCCACTGTCGCCAGCACGAGTTGCACCTCGAGTGACAGCTGTTGCTGCGAGCGCGGGGCGTAAGAGTCCTGAGATGCTGGCGGCGATGCGGCACTGGGCGCGACGTCACGGATACGAGGTTCCGCGGTCTGGTCGTGTGCCCGCTGACGTGCAGGCTGCGTACGACGCGGCGCACTAACGCGGCCTCCGATCTCAGAGGTCAATTGAACCGTTACCTGGTGTGGCGGGCAGGCACCAATTAGCGAGACTTCGCGCTCGCAACTCGGTTGAGTGTCGGTCTACTGCATCTGCGATTGCACTGCCGGCTCGGTCGCGGTAGTGGTGTCTCCAGTACGAGGCGACGCGCGCCGAAGCACGGGTCTGCATTCGATCTACGATCCGGTCGGGGTCCTGCTGTCCGCCTGTGTGCAGGCCAGCCCCAGCGAGAGCTGGAGCTGTGCACAGGTGGTCAGGGGGCCTCCGTGAACTACTCAGCGCCAGCCTCCCTGGTCTCGCAATCGACCGAGGTTCCGCCCGCCCGATCACGGAGTATCAGCTGGGCCTCACGGCGCAGCCGTACCGGTGTCAGCCGGGACGGAGAAGCCCCCGCGAGCCGCAGGCTCGAGCGGGGGCTTTCCGACGCCAGCGAGGGGGCGCTGGGTCGAGCGCAACGCTACTCGGTAGGCCAGCTGGCAAGCGCTTCGGAAGGCGCGAGGGTGGGGATGCCGTCGACGTCCTGGACGGTCGTTCCGGGCTCAATGAATCCGGCGGCGTGTGCCACCGCGGCAAGCACGAGACGAGCGTGCTCGTAGTCGAGACCGGCGACGTCGTCGCGCAGGTCCACGGGCGTGCCGTGCCCGAGAGAGGTGGCGATCCGGGCGATGCGTTGTTCGCCGCCGCTGAGCGCGCCGATCTCGTAGCCCAGGCGATCGAAGTCGACCGCGCTCGTCTTCCAGGCGTTGTCGGTCCGGACCCACGGAGCGCCCTCGTAAACCAGGCCCGAGCGGATCAAGAGCTCGACCGCTGCAACGAGCGGGTTCGACCCCTCGGCCCACTCGCGGACCTGCGCGTGAAGAGCGTCGTTGTCGCCGGTCACGCGACCTGCTCCATCGACTCCGAGGCGACGCCGTCCGTCGATCCGGCGACGTCGGTGTCGCCGGCCGAAGGTCGGCGAGTGCGCGCCACTCGGGCGCGGGTTTGTTCGGGTCGCGGGACGCCTGCTGCGCGGAGTTCTTTCTCGGACCAGCCGCACGCGAGTGCGGCGGACCATGCCTTGGCGTGTCGGGTCTGCGCGTCAGAGAGAGCAGTCCGCGCGGTGTCGGTGTCGTTCGCTGCGCTCACGATGGACCGCACCGCTTCGACCCGCCTCTCGACGGTGGATTCGAGGAGGCGGCGAGCCGCCTCCGCTGCCTCATCAGGGTTCCGAGTCACGTCGTTCATACCCCGACACTACCGAGAACGGCAGTCGAATGGATACCGATTCAGGTCCTGCACGTCTCAACCCGGCCGTGAACACACAGGGTCGAAAGTAGCAGGACGGTAGAGCGGAGCAAGCTGTCGACTTAGGTGCCCTAAGTTGCTTGCCGGTCTGGCGCTGCGCTGGGCCGGTGCGCATACTGGTCGTATGGTCCCCGCTGGTTGGCGGGTTCGCTGCGCTGGGCCGAAGGACGGGGATGTGATGACGGAGTCGAGCAGGTTGTTCGGTCGGAAGCGTCGTCCGAACGTTCCGCCGGAGCAGCGTCGGGAAAAGAAGTACGTCGTTCGGGTGTCCCCGGATGAGGATGTGATGTTGCGAGCTCGAGCCGAGGTTCTGGATGTGACGGTGCCGAGGTTGATGTTCGAGGCGGCGATCGATCCGCAGGTGCGTTCGGATGTGGAGTGGAAGTCGGTCGGGTCGGAGCTGATGCAGCTGCGGACGCTGATGGGGCGTCTTTCGAGCAACATGAATCAGCTCGCTCGCTTCGCGAACACTGAGGGCCGTTTCCCTGAGGAAGCAGTGCAGGTGGCGGCGGAGTACCGGGCGCTGGTGCCGCGGGTGAACGAGACGCTGCGACGACTGGCCGGCCAGTGATCCCGAACGTCACGTACGGCGGGGACATGGGCGGTCTCGTGCGCTACCTCGCGGGGGAGGGGCGCGCGAACGAGCACACCGAGCAGCACTTGATCGCGGGGGACCCGGCGATCATGGCGATGCACGGTGAGAGCGTCCTCGATCAGGCCGATGCCGCCGCGATCGCGGCAGAGTTGAACGAGTACAAGAACTTCTTCGGCGTCGACGTGACCCGCCAGGAGAAGGTGTTCGACAAGGACTCCGGCGAGCACATCGGCAGTAAGCGCGTCGCCGCCGATGTCTGGCACTGCTCCCTCTCGTTGCGTGCGGAGGAGGGGCAGCTCACTGATGAGCAGTGGGGACGGATCGCGACAGATTTCGTGGACCGGATGGGGTTTGCAGGCGAGTCCTCCGGGAAGGCCGACTGCCGGTGGATCGCTGTGCGGCACGGGCTCTCAAAGAACGGCAACGACCACATCCACATCGCTGTCTCCGCGGTGCGCGCCGACGGGACGAAGGCGCACGTCGCATACGACAAGGCGCTCTCGCAGAGGGTCAGCCGGCAGTTGGAGAAGGAGTACGGGCTCGAACCGTTGCACGCGCCCGAGCGTGAGCTGGGGGAGCGCGGCGTGCAGCCGGGCGCACGCGAGTCCGCTCAGCGCCGCGGCGCGGTCGAGGTCGATGCTCACCGGCTCGAGCGCGCGGTCCGCTCGTCGGCATCCGCGTCCGCGGACGAGGCGGAGTTCGTGCGCCGGATGCGTCAGGCCGGCGTGCTCATCCGCCCGCGCTACGCGGCGGGCCGCGACGACGTCGTCGCTGGCTACTCGGTCGCGTTGCGTCCCGAGAAGGGCGCGCCGGTGGTGTGGCACGGTGGCGGGAAGCTCGCCCGAGATCTCACCCTCCCGGAGCTGCGGAAGGGCTGGCCGGACTCACCTCAATTTGCGCAGACGGCGGTCGACGAGTGGCGCGCGACAGCGAAGAACCCGTGGCGCTACGAGCCCGTCGCACCCGGCCGCGAAGCGACCGAGCTCTCCAGCGACCTGTACTCCTCCTACGTGGAGGACATGGGGCGGCTCCACGACTATTTGAGTCGAGTGGACCCCGCCGATCGCGCGACCTGGGCGCACGCAGCCCGCGAAGCATCAGGCGCCTACGCCGCGTGGTCGAGGCGCCTCGAGCCGACACCCGGGCCGCTCGCTGAAGCGTCACGGACCCTCGCCCGCTCCGCGCACCTGCGCGCCCACGAGTCGACGCCGCGGCCGGCCGCGATGCCGTCGATGGCGGGCACGACGATGCTGATCCTCGCGACCGCCGGGAAGCGGAACAAGGCCGCCGAGGAAGCCATGCTGCTGCGCCAGATCGTGCGCACCACGCGAGCGATCATGGACGCCCACCAGGCCGCCGGTGACGCGCGCCGTACCCGCGAGCTCGCCGGGACGATCCGGAACCAGCTGAAGACGGTCCACGAGGGTTACAGCGCGCAGATCCAGAAGAACGCCTGGGACGCCCTGCCCGAGGACACCCGCCGCGCCCGCGAGACGGTGCGAGCGAGCTTCGCGACCGGCACCCCTGTCCCGACGAAGCTCATCAAGGCGGAGCCGAGCGTCACCACGACCGCTGCCCCGCAGCGCGGGATCGAGTCGCGCGAGAGCGACGGACACGAACGCTAGACCCACACGAGTGAAGGGGAGGAATCACTATGGCTGACGACGACGGAGGCGTGGAGGAGTCCATCAACTCGTCCGCACGGATCGCGCTCACCATCGCGATCCAGCTCGGCGAGAAGCTGGCCCGCGCGTACCAGGAGGCGATGCGCGAAGCACAGCAGCGCAGCGCGGTCGAGGCGCGCGAGCTCGCAGCCCGCTACGAGGGCGAGCGGGCATCGGCGCGGCAGGCGGTGGCCATCATCAACGATCCGCAGTGGTGGGATCGGGCGACCGTGCACGACGTCGCCCGCGTCGCGGAGACGGCCGCGGCGTGGAAGGACGCGGACCCGCAGATCGCGTCCGCCAGTGCACTGATCGCGTCGGAGGCAAAGGAGCGCTACGGCGTCGACTTCGCCACTCTGCAGGGCATCGCCCGCGACACCCCGACCGAGCTGGACCTCGCGAAGCAGTGGGCCACCACCGCTGCACCCGAGGGCTACCATCGCCACGACGAGGACCGTCTCACAATGCCTGTCGGCGACACCCGCGAGCCCAACCCTTCCGCTGAACGGGCACTCATCGAGGACTACCGCGCGGCGGTTGCAGGAGACATCCCCGCGATGCACCTGAGCCTCGCGGAGGAGTGGAAGCGCGCCAACGATCCGGTCGGCTACCAGGACTACCGCGTCGAGACGGCCGTCGCCTTCGACGACGACGGACGGGTGCAGCCCGCGGACCCGGCCGAGGGCGAAGCCGCCCGCGCGGCTCTCGTACAGGAGTGGCGCACGGACCAGGCCGGCCCAGCCGTCGACGCAGTTGACGCCGAGCGGGCACAGTCTCAGCGTGACGCCACCGAGGCTCAGGTGATGGTCGCGGAGGCCGAACGCTTGGATCGCGCCAACGATGCCGCAGCCCAGATCACACCCGCCGAGATCCCGATCGACTCTGCGCTTCGCGCCGACGAGCTCGAGCAGCAGGCCGCCCAGTACGACCGTGATGCCGAGGCTGGCGGTACGCCCACGCAGAGCCCCGAGGAGCTACGCACCCTGGCTGAGGACGCTCGATCCCAGGTCGCCCTCTACCGCGACGACAACGGCGTCCGGAGCGGCCCTGACGGCGTTCCTGCGGCGACGGACGAGGGACGTGCAGCCGCGGCCCGCTACGAAGGGGAACTTGCGTACGACAGCGCCGAACGCCGGGCCCACACCGCCAACGCGATGCAGGCTCAGGACGTCCCGCAGGAGCAGATCAACGCGCGGATGACCGTGGACGCCTCCTTCGCGACTCCCGCTCGTGGAGCGGACCCCGCGGCGCGCACACGGGTCCCGTCGACGCGCGGCGGACGCGGGAAGGGCCGCCAGATCGAACGATCCGAACCCGGCCGCTGACGACGAAACAGGAAGGGCCTGTAACATCCGAGTGGTGTCGCCGGCCCTTCCTCGTTCACTTCGATTAGGGCTGCTTAGCCATCGGGCTGGGCTGGTTCGGCCCAGCACCTCATCGAGGCACGAATGAGCGCAGACTGCACTCGCGAGGGCGAAGCCATCTACGACAGCTCTGAGCGCCGTTCGCGCAGAGCTGCGCGAACGGGCTGAGCAGGGCAGGTAGCTTGTCAGCACGCTTCGAGACTTACGAAAGAATCGGCCTCATGCCTTCCGACGCCGTCAGCCTTCCTGTCGACTACGCGGTCGTACTGATTCGGCTCAAGGAGCACGTTCGCACGGCGCAGTACAAAGCGCAGCGAACGGTCAACGCGCAACTGATCGAGCTGTACTGGAGCATCGGGCACGAGATCCTCCGCCAGCAGGGCGAGCACGCGTGGGGGAGCGGCGTGGTTGGTCGTCTCGCCGATGACCTGCGTGCTGAGTTCCCGACGATGACGGGGTTGTCGCGCCGGAACCTGCTGTACATGCGGTCCTTCGCGGCCGGGTGGGCGGACCTTCGAAATGTGCCACAGCCTGTGGCACATTTGCCGTGGGGTCACATCCGGGTCCTCATCGACAAGCTCGATGAGCAGGCGAAGCGCGACTGGTACGCGGCATCCGCGGTCGAGTTCGGTTGGTCCCGAGACGTGCTGCTGAACCAGATCAAGAACCGCACTCTGGAGCGGACCGGGGCGGCTCCGTCGAATTTTCTAGACCGGCTCCCCGCCGCGGACTCGGAGTTGGCGCAGCAGATCTCGAGAGACCCCTACGTCTTCGACTTCCTCGACCTGACTGAAGGTGCCGCTGAGCGGGACTTCGAGCAGGCACTCACGGATCGGATCACGCAGACTCTCGCAGAACTCGGCGCCGGCTTCGCCTTCGTCGGTCGACAGGTGCACTTCGAGGTCGACCGATCAGACTTTTACATCGATCTGCTCTTCTTCCACGTTCGTCAGCTCCGGTACGTCGTGATCGAGCTGAAGAAGGGCGCGTTCGAGCCGTCCTTCACTGGGCAGCTCGGGTTTTACATCGCGCTTGTCGACGACAAACTTCGCGACGCCGCGCTGCACCGGCCGACGGTCGGTATCCTCATCTGCGGCGACAAGAGCGACCGAATCGTCCGCTACGCCTTAGGACGAGTCGACTCTCCTATGGCCGTAGCCACCTACACCTACGAGTCCCTGCCCCCTGAGGAGCAGCGTGCGCTCCCAGATGCTCAGCACCTGATCGATGCCATCACTGCTGATGACGACGACGAGGCCCGCCGGCTGCAGAGCACAAAGTCAAAGTCAGCATCATCGGGGCGAGCCGACTGACCGACGCGCAAAACCCTGCGCTTGCAGTGAGGAGGCGGTTTGCCGTGCGCAGGCAAAGCCGGGGCCGCAAGCTCGCGTCCCAGAGGACCCGGCGCCCTTCCGGTAATCGCCGATAATGAGGTTATCTCGGCGCGGGATGGTGTGCCTCTCCGCGGCAACGCGCTGCCTTCGACGATCCCCGTTACGCTTCCGTGGCCCTGCTCATCGCAGGCTTGCAGGACGACCTCCCGGATCTAGGGCTGACCCCGAAGCCGAAGTTCCTGCATCCCGCCGTCAACCGCAATCGCGGTTCCTGTGGTCGAGCGCGCTCGCGGACTCGCAAGGAAGGCGACGGCGTGAGCGATCTCTTCGGGGGTGACCAGGCGGCCGTGGGGTTGGCGTGCTTCGAGAGCTGCTCGTTCGGCTTCCGGATCAGTGGCGGTCTCGAGCAGCCGATTCACCCACGGCGTGTCCGCTGTGCCGGGGGTGACCGCGTTGACGCGGATGCCGTCGGCGAGGTGGTCGGCGGCCATGGCGCGGGTTAGGGCGAGTACCGCGCCTTTGCTGGCGCTGTAGAGCGCCCTCGCGGGCAGACCCGCGGTTGCGGCGATCGAGCTGGTGTTCACGACCGCGGCGTTCTTCGAGCGGAGGAGGTGCGGGAGGGCGTTCCGAGTGACCCGTGCAATGCCGACCACGTTCACGTCGAGCACCCTCAGCCACTCCTCCGAGGAGTTGTCCGCGATGGTTCCCTGCGCACCCATTCCGGCGTTGTTGACGACGATGTCGATCCCTCCGAGATGCTCTGCTGCAGCCGCCACGGCGCCTTCCACCGAGCTGTCGTCCGCGATGTCGCACAGGTACCGGCTCGATCCGAGGGGGGAGCCGGAGGGCTGAAGGTCGAGGGAGGCGACCTGCGCACCCCGGTCGAGAAACTCGCGGACGATCGCTGCCCCGATGCCGGAAGCACCGCCGGTCACCAGGGCGCGCAGACCCGTGAACTCCGCGGTCACGCCTGGCTCATCGTCTGGCGCTGGCGACCGAGGCCGTCGATCTCGAGCTCGACCACCTGGCCAGGTCGCAGGTAGGGGGTTCCGGGCAGGCCGAGCGCGACGCCCGCGGGCGTCCCCGTGTTGATGACGTCGCCCGGTCGCAGGACCATGAACCGGCTGAGGTACCAGACGAGGTACCCGACACTGAAGACCATGTCGACCGTCGATCCGTTCTGCCGGACCTCTCCATCGACGAGGAGACGCAGTCCGAGGGCCGAGGCGTCGAGGTTCGGCACCAGGACCGGTCCGAGCGGGTTGAAGGTCTCGCAGGACTTGCCCTTGTCCCACTGGCCGCCGCGCTCGAGCTGGAACTCCCGCTCCGAGACATCGTTCGAAATCGCGTAGCCGGCGATCACGGCAGCTGCGTCGGCGGGGGAATCGAGGTAGCGCGCTGTCGATCCAATCACCACGGCGAGCTCGACTTCCCAATCGGTCTTCGAGCTGCCGCGCGGGATCAGGACGTCGTCGTCGGGTCCGATGACCGTGTCCGGGTCCTTCATGAAGACGATCGGTTCGGAGGGGATCGCCGCTCCGGTCTCGGCCGCGTGGTCGCGGTAGTTGAGCCCGATGCAGATGACCTTCCCGGGTCGGGCGACAGGCGCACCGACCCGCATCGACGCAGCGCCGTCGAGCAGGGACAGCTCACCTGCGTACTGCGCCGCGCGCGCTCGGTCAATGCCGCCGCCGGCCAGGAACGCTCCGTCGATGTCGCCGGTCAGCGGTCGGAGGTCGTAGACGTCCCCTCCGATCCGGAGGACGGGCACCTCCCGTCCGGGTTGCCCGAGGCGAGCGAGAGAGCAGGACGGAAAAGGAGCAGATGCGGTCACTCCTGCACACTAACATCGGAGCTATTCATCACGAAGAAGCTGATTCGAGCCGTTCCGGGGCTTGCTGGCCGTCTTAAAGCTTGCAGATATCCGATGTCTGCGTGAAGGTAGGTCGAGCCGGCTCTGCCGCGACAGCATGAAGGAGCGAAGTGACCACCATCGTCTCGGTCGACACCATAGATGTTCGATTCCCCACCTCCCGCGACCTCGACGGGTCGGACGCGATGAACGCCGACCCCGACTACTCGGCGGCTTACGTGGTCATCAGGACCGACGCGCAGGACGGACTGGAGGGGCACGGCTTCGCCTTCACCATCGGCCGCGGCAACGAGGTCGAGACCGCAGCGATCGCCGCACTTGCGCCGTACCTCCTCGGTCGCGAACTGCGAGACGTGCTGGACGACATGGGCGCTACATACCGCCTCCTCGTTCACGACTCGCAGTTGCGCTGGCTGGGACCTGAGAAGGGCGTCATGCACATGGCGACCGGGGCTGTGATCAATGCGCTGTGGGACCTGCGAGCCAAGCGCGCCGACCGCCCACTGTGGCGGCACCTCGCCGACCTCGAGCCGGAGGAGATCGTCGGGCTGATCGATTTCCGCTACCTCAGCGACGCGCTCACGCAGGAGGAGGCGCTCACGATGCTGCGGAAGGCGCGCGAGGGCATGGACGCGCGCGAGATCGACCTCGTGACAGAGGGATACCCCGCCTACACGACCACGCCCGGATGGCTGGGCTACAGCGACGAGAAGCTCGAGCGGCTCTGCCGCGAGGCGGTCCAGGAGGGATTCGAGCAGATCAAGCTGAAGGTCGGCGGCGACGTCGAGGACGACGTGCGTCGACTCGCGCTCGCTCGGCGGACGGTCGGCTCGGACATCCGCATCGCCGTCGATGCCAACCAGCGCTGGGACGTGGACGCCGCGGTCGAGTGGATGCAGCGCCTCGCCCCGTACGACGTGGCCTGGATCGAGGAGCCGACCAGCCCCGACGACATCCTCGGACACGCCGAGATCGCCCGACGCATCGCCCCGATCCCGGTCGCAACCGGCGAGCACATCGCGAACCGCGTCATTTTCAAGCAGCTTCTCCAAGCGGAGGCGGTGGCGGTGGTCCAGATCGACGCCTGCCGGGTCGCCGGTGTCAACGAGAACATCGCTATCCTCCTGCTGGCCGCCAAGTTCGGCGTCCCGGTGTGCCCGCACGCCGGCGGTGTCGGACTGTGCGAGGTGGTGCAGCACCTCTCGATGTTCGACTACCTCGCGGTCTCCGGAGAGAAGAAGGGGCGCATGATCGAGTACGTCGACCACCTGCACGAGCACTTCGCGACGCCGGTACGGGTCGAAAACGGCCGCTACTGGCCGCCCCTCGTGCCGGGCGCAGGCACCGAGATGCTCGCCGCCTCCCTTCATGATCACGCCTTCCCCGGTGGCCGCGTCTGGTCCGGAGCGAATGCCTGAGCTGCTCGATCCGCTCGGCCGCTTCGTTCTCGGCACCGCGCAGCTCGGCAACCTCGGCCGCGAGCTCTCCGATGAGGCAGCGCGTGCTCTGGTCGACCGGGCCTGGAGTCTCGGCGTGCGCCGATTCGACACCGCCCCTCACTACGGCCTCGGGCTCTCCGAGCGGCGGTTGGGCGCGGCGCTGCGAGACAGGCCCCGGGACGAGTACGAGGTGTCGACGAAAGTGGGGCGGCTGCTGGTCCCGCAGATCCCGACCGGCTCGGACGACGAGGGGTTCCTCGTGCCTGACGCGTTCCGGCGCGAGTGGGACCCGAGCGCGGAGGGGATTCGCCGCAGTCTTAAGGAGAGCCTCGAGCGCACCGGGTTGGAGCGCATCGACACCCTCTACCTGCACGACCCCGACCGATACGGTCTCCGCGGACTCGACACGGCGCTGGATGCGCTGGCACAGCTCCGTGCAGAGGGGCTCGTGGGGCGCGTCGGCGTCGGTTCCACCTCCGTGGACGCGCTACTGGCTGGAACCGCAGCCGGAGTGGTGGATGAGCTGATGATCGCGGGGCGCTACACGTTGCTGGAGCAGCCCGCGGCGCTCGAACTCCTGCCCAGATGCCAGGTCGCCGGTATGGACGTCATCGTCGCCGGCGTCTTCAATTCCGGCCTCCTCGCGACTCCGGTTCCGAGCGACGGCGACCGCTACGAGTACGCACCAGCTCCGCGCGAACTCCTCGAGCGGGCACGGGCGTTGGCGGGAATCTGCGCGGACCACGGGGTCGAGCTGCCGTCCGCGGCTCTGCAGTTCCCTCTCCGCCATGCCGCCGTCACCGCGGTCGCTGTCGGCGCCGACAGCGCGGATCAGCTCGAGCAGAGTCTTCGCCGATTCACCGTGCCGCTCCCCGAGGAGCTATGGGCGGTCCTGGCATCGGGATGAGGGTCATCGACGCGCACGTGCATGTCTGGGAACTCGACCGCCTGAAGTACGGCTGGTTGACGCCGGCGGCGGGTCCGCTGTTCCGCGACGTCACCGTCGAGGAGACGCTCGAGGCGACCTCCGACGCGGGCGTCGACGGCCTCGTCCTCGTGCAGGCGGCCGATTCGATCGTCGAGACCCGATGGCTCGCAGACATCGCCCGCTCGACGGGCGCGGTGCTCGGGGTGGTCGGCTGGCTGCCGATCGGATTCCCGGAGCGAGTGGCGGCCGCCCTCGACACCGAGTTCGCCGATGCTCTCTGCGGCGTACGGGCACTGGTCCACGATTCATCCGACAACGGTCTCCTGGCGTCGCAGCCCGTCATCGAGACCGTCCGGCTCCTCGGGCGCCGCGGTCTCGCCTTCGACGTCCCGGATGCCTTCCCGCGGCTGGCGACCGCGACCTGCGAACTCCTGCGGGCAGCTCCTCACAGCGTCATCGTGATCGACCACCTGGGGAAGCCCGGGCCCAACGCCGACCTGGACGCCTGGGCGGACTGGATCCACAGCGTCGCTGCGCATCCCAACACCGTCGGGAAGCTCTCCGGGTTCACCTCCTCCGGAGGACGTCTCCCCGCCGCGGCGGTCGCGAGGATCGTCGACGTGGCGCTCGAGGCTTTCGGGCCGGATCGCCTGCTCTTCGGCAGCGACTGGCCCATCGGTGCGACCGGGGCCGGCTACCGGGACGTTCTCGACGTCACGATCGAGGCGATCAGCGCCCTGTCTGAACCGGAGCGCGCGGCTGTCCTGGCCGGGACAGCCGCACGGGTCTACAACTTCGCCGTCGCCTGACGGCGTCGCCTCGAGGTCGGCGCGGCAGCGGTGTCCGGCGGCGCCGCCACCTCTGCCTGCGGGAGCTCGGGCACAGACCCCCAGGCGAGAGCCTCGCGCAGCCAGTGCTCGACACCACTGATGTGCACCGTGGCCCACGCGCGCACGGTGTCGGGATCGTGACGGGCCAGGGCGTCGATAATTTGGGTGTGCTCGAGCAGGGTGCGCGACACTGCGCGGTCCTCGGTCAGGCCTCGCCACACTCGAGCGCGCACGGTGTGGCTCGAGAGCCCGTCGAGCAGCGAGACCAGGTAGGAGTTGCCGCCGAGGATCGAGATGCTGCGGTGGAACGCCAGATCGTGGGCCACGAGATCCTCGACACTGGTGTTCTCATCGACGTGCGTCATCAGCTCGCGGAGTGCAGCGATCCCCGCGTCGTCGACGCGGACGGCGGCCATCGCCGCCGCCGCGGGCTCCAGGATCCGCCGCACCTCGAAGAGCTCGAGCAGCGACTCGTCGTGATGGAAATCGACGACGAACGAGACGGCCTCAAGGAGGAGCCGAGGCTCGAGGCTGGTGACGTAGGTCCCGTCGCCCTGCCGCACGTTCAGCACATTCAACAGTTCGAGGGCCTTCACCGACTCGCGCAGCGAACTACGCGAGATGCCGAGGCGCTCGCTCAGATCCTTCTCGGGCGGGAGACGGTCGCCCGGCTTGAGCTCGCCGACGACGATCATCGACTTGATCTTCCTGATTGCCTCGTCGGTGACTGCCACGCGCTTATATTAGGGTCGCGCTGACGTCGCCACCCGGGGTGATCCCGGCCGGGCGACCTGTGCGGGGAGCCATTCGGCTTGACGGTGCCACTGCTCGGTCTGGCCGCCCTCGTGTCCATTGAACGGGTACACCTCGATCCGCTTCGGGCCCCGGTACCGGTTGTACGCGGCGTAAACCGTCGACGGCGGCACGATGTCGTCCATCAGAGCCACCGAGAAGAGCGCCGGAGCTGTGGCCCGCCGAGCGAAGTTGGCGCCGTCGAAGTAGGAGAGGGTGCTGAACACGGCGGCCTCGTGTCGACGGTGCACCGCGAGGTAGCGCTTGATCTCCGCGAACGGGTCCTCGCCGCACACGTCCACGGCGCGCCGGAAGTGACAGAGGAAGGGCACGTCCGGCATCACAGCACGCACCAGCGGATGCAGCGCCGCCGCAGCAAGCGCGATCCCTCCGCCCTGGCTGGCGCCGGCGACGGCGATACGACCGGCGTCGACGACGTCGAGGTCGGCGGCGGCGTCGATCAGTCGGACCGCGTCCGTGAACAACCGGCGGTAGTAGTACTGCTCGGGATCGAGCACTCCGCGAGTCATGAAGCCTGCAGTGGCAGGACCCGACCCGGAAGGGTCAGGGGTGTCACCACCGGTGCCCCAGCCGCTGCCCTGCCCACGCGTATCCATGAAGAGGTGCGCGTAGCCCGCCGCCGCCCAGAGCAGCTTCTCCCCGGCCACTCCTCGACCGCCGTTGTAGCCGTTGTACTCGATCACCGTCGGCAGAGGCCCCTGCGCACCGGCGGGAGCACTGAGCCAGGCCCTGATCGGCTCGCCACCGAAGCCGGGGAAGGTCATATCCGTGACCGTGATCGCCGAGAACGGAGCCTGCGCGTCGGAGAGCACGACGGATCCTCCCGAAGCACGGGACTCGGCGAGGGCGCGCCCCCAGAAGTCGTCGAAGTCGCTTGGTTCTGCGACGTCAGGCGAGTAAGCCTCCAGCTGATCCAGGGCGAGGTCGGTCAGAGGCATCAGGAACTCCTTG
Source organism: Rathayibacter rubneri (assembly GCF_023743255.1). Classification (NCBI taxonomy): domain Bacteria; kingdom Bacillati; phylum Actinomycetota; class Actinomycetes; order Micrococcales; family Microbacteriaceae; genus Rathayibacter; species Rathayibacter rubneri. Next base: position 68,878 of record NZ_JAMRYM010000003.1, read on the forward strand.
CGGTTGGGCGGAACGGACATCAAGGGCCTCAGACATCATATGAAAGAACTTGACTCCTGGTCGTTCCGCCGGTCAAACTACCCACGCACCGCAAATGCCGCCCGTAAACATCGGACGGCTAGACGGAGAACAACTTCTGCCCAGCCGATGCGGCGGGCGACGACAACGTAGTCACGGAAGGACTCAACAATGCAAGCACACGGTCTCGGCCCCGCCATGGGCCGACGCGTCCTTCTCAGCGGCGCACTCGGACTGGTGGGCATGAGCGTGCTCGCCAGCTGCACCGCTCAGGGTGCGAGCTCGGATTCCGCCGCTGTCGACGAGGACGGCGTCGCGAAGGTCGACTTCTGGGGGTGGGTCCCCGGCCTCGAAGACATGGTGGCCACCTGGAACTCGGCGAACGCCGACGTCCAGGTCAGCTTCCACCGCATGACCGGGGACGACGGCGCGAAGGTCAAGGCCGCAGTCGACGCGGGCGCCGGTCCTGACCTCGTCCAGTTGAGCAGCCACGATCTTCCCGAGTACGTGATCGCAGGGCGAGTCCAGGACATCTCGGAGTACACCGAGGGAGTGGCGGAGAAGTTCACCGAGAGCTCCTGGAGCCAGGTCAGGTTCAACGACGGCGTCTACGGTGTCCCGCAGGGCATCGGGCCCGCGGGGATGATGTACCGCGAGGACCTGTTCGCGCAGTACGGCATCGAGGTCCCCGAGACGTGGGACGACTACGTCGCCGCTGCCAGGACCCTGCACGCCGCGAACCCTGAGGTGTACATCGCCGGATTCTCGCCGACCGAGATCGGGCAGTGGATGCAGGAGGTCTGGCAGGCCGAGGGCAGCTGGTTCGGCATCGACGGCGATCAGTGGATCGTCAGCGTCAACTCGCCCGAGAGCAAGCTCGTCGCAGAGCGCTGGCAGCTCCTCCTCGACGAGGGACTGGTCAAGGTCACGCAGATGTGGACCCCCGACTACTGGGCCGACATCGCCGCCGGACGCATCGCCACCGTCTCGTACGCCGCATGGTTCCCGAACCTGCTGGCCGAGAACGTCGGCGACACGGCCGGCAAGTGGAAGATCGCTCCGCTACCGGTGAATGCCGGCAGCACCGCCGCAGGCGAGTCCGGCGGAGCGGCGGTCGTCGCGCTCAAGGGCGCGAAGAACCTGGAGGCCTCAGCGCGCTTCGCGGTCTGGCTGAACTCGGCGGACGAGAACCAGGACACCTTGATCACGGTCGGCGGCCTCTTCCCCTCGACGGTCGTCGGACTCGCGTCGCCGGCACTCGAGCAGCCCCAGCCTTTCTTCGGTGGGCAGGTCACCTCCGAGGTCTTCGTCGAGGCCGCGAAGAACACCCCCTCCACCTGGGTCGACGGTCCCGCGTTCTCCAGCGTCCAGACGGGCATCACCGACGGCTTCTCGCTCGTCGCGACGGGCTCCACCACGTTCGTCGAGGTCCTCGACGAGGTGCAGGCCGACACGATCGCGACCATGGAGTCGAGTGGTTTGAACGTGAAGGGGGCCTAGCCGATGTCGGTGCCGACGACCACACTTCTCCCGGGCGGGCCTCGTTTGCGGCCGGCCCGGCGCTCCGCGCCGGTCACCGGCGGGATGCGGATCGCGCCGTACCTCTTCGTGCTCCCGTTCGTGGCCCTGTTCCTGCTGTTCCTCGTCGCCCCCATCGTGGTCGCGATCTGGAACAGCCTGTTCTCGGTCAAGACGTCGGGATTGGGTTTCGGAGGCGATACCGGAGCGGTGTTCGTCGGCATCGACAACTACATGCGCGCCTTCGCCGACTCGAGCTTCCTCGGAGGCTTCCTCCGCGTGATCCTGTTCGGGGCCGTGCAGGTGCCCGTGATGCTGATCATCGCCGCCGCACTGGCCCTGCTCTTCGACTCGCCTCTGGTCAAGGGCACACGCTTCTTCCAGCTGGCGGTCTTCATCCCCTACGCGATCCCGGGAGTGATCGCGGCTCTTCTGTGGGGGTTCCTCTACCAGCCGGGCGTCAGCCCGCTGGTGCAGCTGCTGCAATCGGTCGGCATCCCCGCCGACTTCCTCTCGCCGGGCTCAGTGCTCTGGTCGATCGCCAACATCAGCGTCTGGTCGAACGTGGGGATCAACATGATTATCCTGTTCGCCGCCCTGCAATCGGTCCCTCGCGAGATGTACGAGGCCGCTCGGCTCGATGGCGCCGGGGAGGTGCGGATCGCTCTGAGCATCAAGGTGCCGATGATCTGGCCCGCGGTCCTCCTCACCACGCTCTCCTCGATCATCGGCACTCTGCAGCTCTTCAACGAGCCCTCGGTACTGCAATCGATCACCTCCAACATCTCCACCGCCTACACCCCGAACATGGCGATCTTCGCGATGTCGACGACAGGCAACAACTCGCAGCTCGCCTCGGCCATGGCCGTGATCCTGGGCGTCGCCACCTTCGTCTTCTCGCTCGTCGTGATGCGGATCAGTACTCGTCGAAACGGAGTGAACCAGGCATGACCTCGACACTGGAGGAGCGCACCGCCTCGACCGCCCACGCCCCGAGACGCGAACGCCCGGCAGCAGCGGAGCGCTCCTCGAGCAGACTCTGGACGACCGTGGTGATGGTCGCGATGATCATCGCGACCATCTACTTCCTGCTCCCCGTCTACTGGCTCATTGTGGCCTCGACCAAGTCGACCTCCGAGCTCTTCTCGACACCCGGGCTCTGGTTCGCGCAGATGAACCTGGGCGAGAACCTCGCGGCCCTCTCCTCCTACGACGGCGGGATCTTCTGGCGCTGGGTGGCGAACTCGGTGCTCTACTCGGTGATCGGCTCGGCACTGACGGCCCTCGTGTGCGCCATCACCGGCTACGCGCTCGCCGTCTACCAGTTCCGCGGTCGCAAGCTGATCATCGGTGCGGTCCTGGGCAGCATGCTCGTCCCGGGCACGGTGCTCGCTCAGCCGACCTACGTGCTCCTGGTCGGCATGGGTCTGAACAACACCTACGCGGGCGTCCTCCTCCCCGCGCTGGCGTACCCCTTCGGAGTCCTGCTCTGCTACGTCTACATCCAGGCCTCGGTGCCCATCGAGCTCGTCGAAGCCGCGCGCATCGACGGAGCCGGCGAGCTGCGCATCTTCGCCTCCATCGCCTTCAAGCTCATGACGACCGGGCTCGTGACCGTGCTGCTCTTCGCGTTCCTGGGCAGCTGGAACAGCTACATGCTGCCGCTGCTCGTGCTGACGGATCAGGAACTCATGCCGCTGACCGTCGGGTTGACGGGCTGGAACCAGTCCTCCATCACGATCCCGGGACTGCAGATCTTGACCGTCGTCGGCTCCCTCGTCTCGGTGGTTCCGATCGTGATCGTCTTCCTGTCGCTCCAGCGCTTCTGGCGCTCGGGACTGGCCAGCGGGGCGGTGCGCTTCTAGTGACGCGCCTGCTCTCGTCCTCACCCGCCGGGGAGTGGGTCGAGGGGTACCCTCTCGGCAACGGCCGCCTCGGTGTCATGTGCCTCGGCGCAGCGCTCTCGCCGCATTTCCAGATCAACGACGGAACCGCGTGGTCAGGCTCGCCCCGCAATGAGGCGGCTTTCGCCGTTCCGACTCCGCAGGAGGCGTCCGAGCTGCTCGCCGAGAGCCGCCGCCGCCTCGCGGCCGGCGACCCGGAGGGAGCGGAGCAGCTCCTGCGCCGCGAGCAGACCGGATGGACGCAGGCCTATCAGCCCTTCATCGACCTGCGGCTCTCGGTGTCCGGCACCGCGTCGACGGGCTACCAGCGGCAGCTCGACCTCGCGTCGGCGCTCTGCTCGGTGACCGCCGACGGACTCCTGCAGGAGGCGTTCGTCAGCGCCCCGCACGGAGTCTTCGTCGTCCGCCTGACCTCGGAGGCGCCGGTCGACGTGGTCGCCGAGCTCTCGACGCAGCATCGGGTCCTCGCGACGGAGAACCGTCGTCTCGAGCTGCGCCTGCCCAGTGACGTCCCGCCGGCGCACGAACCGGCGGAGCCCGTCCGCTGGTCGGCGGAGCCGGGCAGCGCACTCGAGGGCGCGGCCGTCCTCGACTGGCAGCACGACGGCACCGACGAGGTGCGCGAGGGGCTCCCGGTCGCCGTCGGCGTCCGCCGCCTCACGCTCGTGCTCGCCACCCGCACCACCTTCCAGGGGCTGGGCCGAGAGCCGGAGGGCACCGCTCGTCGAGCGGGAGACGCTGCCGCACAGACCGTCGCGAGCGCCCTCGCGGAGGGGTGGGACGCGCTCCTCGCCGCGCACACGGCCGATCACCGCGCGCTGTTCGACCGCGTCGTGCTCACCCTCGGGCCGCAGCGATCCGTCGACACCGGTGAACGGCTCGGCGCCGTCTACGCCGAGGGGATCGCAGCCGATCCCGCACTGGCCGCGCTGCTGTTCGATCTCGGCCGCTACCTCCTCATCACCTCGTCCCGCCCCGGCGGGCTTCCGACGACGCTGCAGGGCCTGTGGAACGCGGAGTCGCAGCCGCCGTGGTCATCGAACTACACCACCAACATCAATCTGCCGATGAACTACTGGCCCGCAGAGGTGGTCGACCTCCCCGAGACGCTCGAGCCCTACCTCGAGCTCGTCGACGCGCTCGCCGTTCGCGGCCGCGCGACCGCCGAGGCGCTGTACGGCGCCCGCGGTTGGGTGACGCACCACAACACCGACGCGTGGGCGCACACCACAGCGGTCGGCGCCGGACGCGGCGACGCCTCCTGGGCGTTCTGGCCGATGGCCGCCCCCTGGCTGCTCGCGGTGCACCGCCGGCACCTCGAGTTCGGTGGAGACGACGCTTTCGCCGAGCGTGCTCGGCCCGCCCTGCGCGGCGCTGCGCAGTTCCTCCTCGACTGGCTGATCGAGTCGCCGGACGGCTCCCTCCAGACCTCCCCCTCCACCTCACCCGAGAACCGGTACCTGCTCGAGGGCCGCCCGGTCTCGCTGACCACCTCCAGCGCGCTCGACCTCGCGCTGACGAAGGAGCTGCTCACCACGGTGGTCGCGGTCGACGAACGGTGCCGGACGGTCGACGACCTCACCTCCGCGGCCCGCGCAGCACTGAGCCGGATCCCCTCGGCACCTCTCATCCATGAGGGACGCCTTCTCGAGTGGGGGAAGGATGTCGAGGAGGAGGATCCCCGTCACCGCCACGTCTCACCGCTCTACTCGATCTTCCCCGGCGACGAGGTCCCCGGTCCCGTCCTGGTCGAGGCCGCCACGGCGATGCTGGAGCGGCGCGGAGACGACAGCACCGGGTGGTCGCTCGTCTGGAAGGCAGCGATCTGGGCCAGGCTGGGGCGCGCCGACCGGATCCAGGACCTCCTGCCACTGGTGTTCCGCCGCGCGACCTCGGACGCCGGCCCGTGGCACGGTGGCCTGCACTCGAACCTCTTCTGCTCCCACCCACCGTTCCAGATCGACGGCAACCTCGGCTTCACCGCTGCCGTGGCCGAGATGCTGCTGCAGAGCCACGCGGGTGTCATCGACCTGCTGCCCGCACTGCCTCCGGCGTTCCCCGAGGGGGGCGTCCACGGGCTGATCGCCCGGCCCGGCGTCTCGGTGTCGATGACCTGGGCCGGCGGAGTGCTCGTGTCCGCTGCGCTGCGCTGCCACCGGCCCTCGGCGGCCGGCCCGCACACCATCCGGTACCGGGAACGCGTGCTGGTCGTCGCGGTTCCCTCTGAAGGAGAGGTCTCGGTCGACGTGGACGCACTTCGGGCCCCGTGACTCCCCTCCCACTCCTCCGACCGCCCCCTCCACGAGAGAACCCGCCACCGCATGACCACCTTCACCTCCCGGTCCGCCGACCTCCCCGCCGGCACGACATTCCCGTGGATCGCGGACGGGCTGGCGTACGGCGGCGACTACAGCCCCGAGCAGTGGCCGGAGTCTGTGTGGCAGGAGGACGTCGCCCTCATGCGGCGCGCCGGGGTGAACTCGCTCAACGTCGGCGTGTTCTCCTGGGGGCTGCTCGAGATCGCCGACGGTGAGTTCGACTTCGCCTGGCTCGACCGCGTCCTCGATCTGCTCGCCGAGAACCGGATCGGCGTGAACCTCGCGACCCCGACTGCAGCCCCTCCCATCTGGCTGCTGCAGGCCCACCCCGAGATCGCGCCCGTCTCGGAGGAAGGGGTTCGGGTCGCGCAGGGCGGCCGGTTGGGCTGGCACCCCTCGTCGCAGGTCTTCCGGCGCTATGCGCTGAGGATGGTCGAGACCCTCGCAACCCGCTACGCCGAGCACCCCGCTCTGAAGATGTGGCATGTCAGCAATGAACTGGGCAACGAGAACCACCACTCCTACGACGCCGAGACCGCGTCCGCCTGGCGGTCGTGGCTGCTGAGGCGCCACGGCGGTGTCGCAGAGGTGAACGCGGCTTGGGGCAGCGCCTTCTGGGGGCACCACTACACGAGCATCAGCCAGGTGGAGCCTCCGCGGTGGAGCAGCACCAACCGCAACCCGGGGCTCCTGCTCGACTGGGAGCGCTTCTCGAGCGATGCACTGCTCGCCCACTATCGAGCCGAGCGCGACGTCCTCCGGCGGATCACTCCGACCGTCCCGATCACGACGAACTTCATGGTGCAGAACCACCCGGGCGTTGCGAACTACGCGACCTGGGCGAGGGAGGTCGACCTCGTCGCCAATGATCACTACACGATCGGCGCGGACCCCGAGCGATACGGGGAACTCGCTTTCAGTGCAGACCGGGTCCGCGGCATCTCGAGCGGTGAACCCTGGCTGCTCATCGAGCACTCGACGTCGGCAGTGAACTGGCAGAAGCGCAACCGCGCGAAGTCGTTCGGCGAGCTGGCGCGCAACAGCCTCGCGCACATCGCCCGCGGCGCCGACGGCGCTCTGTTCTTCCAATGGCGGCAATCGACCGCGGGCAGCGAGTCCTTCCACTCCGCCGTGGTACCCCATGCAGGAGCCGAGACGAAGGTGTTCCGCGAGGCCGCCGACTTCGGCGCACTGCTGCAGCGGATCTCCGAGGTCCGAGGGTCCCTGGTCGAGCGAGCTCGCGTGGCGATCCTCTTCGACGAGGACTCGGCCGCGGCGCTGCGGTCCAGCCGCACGCCCTCTGTCGACCTGACGGCGCTCGACGTCCCGCTGGCGCTTCATCGCGAACTCACCCGGCGCGGCGTCGCAGTCGACGTCATCCCTCCATCTTCGCCACTAGGCGACTACGAGCTCATCCTGGTGCCGACTCTCTTCCTCCTCGCAGATGAGCATGCGAGCCGACTGCAGGCGGCCGCGCACGCAGGAGCGCACGTCCTGGTCACTGCGTTCTCGGGAATCGTCACACCCGAGAACCGCGTCCGCGAAGGCGGCTATCCCGGCGCACTCCGCGACCTCCTCGGAGTGAGGTTCGAGGAAGTCTTCCCCCTCCAGCCGGACGAGACTGTGACGCTCGACAACGGCTGGACGGGGACGATCTGGTCGGAGCTCGGCGCCGCCCCCGCGGCCGACGTCCTGGCACGCTACGTCGGCGGGGAACTCGACGGACGGCCCGCCATGACCCGTCGCACGATAGGCAGCGGAACCGCTGCCTACCTCTCGACACATCTGACACCCGCCTCGCTTACCGAGCTCGTCGGCGACATGCTCGATCTCGCACACATCACTCCCGTCACCCCGGGGCAGGAGGGCGTCGAACGAGTCCGACGTCGCACTGAGGAGCGCAGTTGGCTCTTCGCGATCAACCACAGTGCCGAGCCGCTGACGGTCACCGGTCGCGGGGTCGATCTCGTCACCGGCGCCCGTGTCGACGGGGTACTCGAACTTGCAGGCGGCGCCGTGGCCGTCATTCGCGAGGACTGAACCGAGTTGGGCACGGTCTTCGTCGTGTCGGTGCTGTTCGCCCGGAGGTCGCCCTCGACTTCGGATGCCGCACTCCCCAGCCGCCGAGGTTGAGGTGGGAAGAGATGACCTGCTTCAGGTCGGCCCGCGTCCTCCTCAGCCACTCTTCAGAACCTGAGTCAATCTCCGATAATGTATCTTATGTCATTTTGGAGCCGCATGTCCGCTCGGGGCGCAAATGGTCCGGCCTATCGAAGCTGCCCGAAACATGTTGCTCGTCCGATCTCGTGGATTGGCCGCTTTCCTGTCGCGTTTCCTTACCGTAAGGGTGAGCGATCCGCGAGCGGATACGCGCCACTCGTACTCGTACGCTCACCGTCGAACAGGCCGATTTTGTCCGCAGGCCGTCGTTGACACTCCACCCACTGACATCGAGATTCTTACCCGCTCCACCGTCCAACCCTTAGAGCTCGCTGCGGCTGGGAAGCGGCTCATCTCCCACTCCTGAGCCCCGTAGGACTGAGGTCACTCCCTGCGCGATCGTGGCCAGAAGTAGTGCCCCGAAGCTGACCGCGAATGCGTTGACCAGGGCGGCTCCCGCCGCTCGCAGCGCGACGGAATCACCGGAGTACGCCGCGTCCTGTTGGAGGGGCGAGAGCTGCGAGGCCAGAGCAGTGAGCGCGATGGCGGTGCCGAGGGTGAGGCCGAAGTTGTGCGCCACTAGTCGGGTGCCGTTGACCGATCCGCGGTGACCGGCGGGGACGCCGGCCATGATTGCGGCGGTGTTCGACGGAGTGAAAAGGCCGATTCCGAGGCCCGCGACGAAGAGCGCGCCCCCGAAGGCCAGCGGTACGGCACTCAGGACGGTAGCGGCAATGAGTCCGCCGAGGCCGATCGCGGCTGCCGCGGCGCCGAGCGCACCCTGAATCCGTGCGGGGACGCGGTTGATCATCCGACCGCTGACGGGACCGATGACAATGATGCCGATCGCCAGGGGAACCACCTGCAACCCCGCCTCCAGGGCGTTCGCCCCGTTCGTGACCTGGAAGTACAGCGCGACGACGACGACGACGGCGGACTGGGGCATGGCGGCGAAGAAGCCGCTGATCAAGGACATCCAGCGCAGCCTGCTGCCCAGGACGAGCTCGGTCGCGACGAGCGGATGAGCGAGCCGCCGCTCGAGCACGGCGAAGGAGACGGCGGTGACGACGAAGACCGCTGCGCATCCGAGGAACGCCGGGCTCGCCCAGCCCCACCGGGAGCCGAAGCCGACGGCGAGCAGGACCGATCCCATCATGAGGACGCTCAGTGCGGCTCCGCCCCAGTCGAAGCGGTACCCGGGAGCGGCGGCCGGCGGAGCCTGCCGCAGAGTGCGCACGGCCCACCAAACGCCGAGTAGGCCGATGGGCACGTTGAACCAGAACAGGGCCCGCCACCCGAGCGTCTCGACCAGCGCCCCGCCGACGACAGGACCGAGCACGTTCGCCGCGGAGACGAACATCATGTTGTAGCCCAGCGCCCGGCCCAGCGCCGCGCCACGGAAGACGTCGGTCAGCTGGCCTGTGATGTTCGTGATGATCGCGGCGGCCGCGACTCCCTGAGCGACCCGCAGGGCGATCAGCACCGGAGCGGACCACGCGAGCCCGCAGAGCAGGCTCACGAGAGTGAAGAACCCGAGCCCGAAGAGGTAGACGGCGCGTCGGCCGACCATGTCCGACATCCGGCCGAAGGGCAGGATCATCACCGACAGCGAGAACATGAAGGCGTAGACGATCCACTCGCTCTCGACCGGACCTGCGGAGAACTGCCGGGTGAGCGCGGGAACGGCGACGGAGACCGAGCTGCTGTTCAGGAAGACGAGGGTCACCCCGAACGTTGTGACGGAGAGGACCCGCCACGCGTACCGGTCGTCCGTCGCCTCGCCCGCACTCACGCCGGCGGCGCCGGGCGGCGCCGATGGAACTCGGTCACGGACTGGAACGCGGCTCCGACCCTGATGGTGTTCGCGTCCTGCCACGGCGTGGCGACAATCTGCAGGCCGACCGGGAGGACCTCCCGGGTGAACCCGGACGGGACGGACAGCCCGGGCACCAGGGCGACGCTCCACGGATAGGTCAGCGCCGTCCCGGACGCGGTCGTGCGCGTCATGTCTTCGACTCCGTCGATCACGGTTGGAGGAATGCGCACGGTCGGCATCACCGCGGCGTCGACGGTGCGCAGGGTGCGGTGCACATCCCGGCGCCACTCGGCCATCCGAGCGGTCGCCGCGGCTACGCCCGCGCCGGTGATCTCGGAGCCGAGCCACAACCGCTGGCGCACGTCGGGGCCGATCAGATCGGGTGAATCGTGCAGGGCGCGCCGGTAGCGGGCGTAGGCCTCGACGCGGATGATGAGCGTCGCATCGGCGTTCGCCTCCGCGGATCCGGGCACCTCGATCTCGACCAGCTCCGCGCCGAGTCCGCGGAGGACGGAGAGCGCCGCCTCGGTCGCTTCGGCGACATCGGCGTCGAGGTCGTCGAAGAAGTAGCCGCGTGGCACCCCGAGGCGCACGCCAGCGAGATCCGTCGCGCGAGCGGCCGCTGCGAGGCCGTGGGGCGGCGCGTGCTCCACCGCCCAGGCGTCCTCCGGATCGAATCCGGCCATCACCTCCATTACAGCGGCCACGTCCAGGACGGAGCGGGCGAGAGGGCCGACGGTGTCGAAGGACGGACTGATCGGGCGGACTCCGCGGTTGCTGACCGAGCCGTAGGTCGGTCGGAGGCCGGAGACGCCGGTGAAGGACGCCGGGATGCGCACGGAGCCGCCGGTGTCGGTTCCGAGGGCGGCTACTGCGAGGTCGGCCGCCACCGCGGCTCCGGAGGCGCCGCTCGAGCCCCCGGGGATCCGCGTCGGATCCCACGGATTGCGCACCGCGCCGAACGCCGCGTTGTCGTTGGTGCCGCCGTAGGCGAGCTCGTGCAGCGACACCTTGCCGATGACGATCGCTCCGGCGCGGCGGAGCCGGTCGACGACAGCGGCGTCCTGCGTCGGCACGCGGTCGCGGAAGAGCGCCGAGCCGGCCGTCGCGGGGACGCCCGCGACGTCGGTGTTGTCCTTCACCGCGAGGATCGTCCCGCGCAGCGGAAGCGCGTCGTGGGGACGGAGGTCCTGCTCCTGCGCCTCGGCGAGGGCCTGCTCCGCGCGGACGGTGATGAAGGAGTTGACCACCGGGTCGACCTCCGCGATGCGGTCGAGGAACACCTCGACCGCGCCGGTGGTGGCGTGCTGCGCGCGGTACTCCGGTTCGTCGATATACCGCGCGAGGTCGATCGCGGTCACAGGGCGCCCTCATCGAAGCTGGTGCGGTGGCCGACGTCGCGCATGTGACTGACGGTGGACATGGCGCCGATCTCGATGTGCACCGACATGAAGCGGCGAGCGAGATTCGCATCGCGCTTCTCGAGGGCCTCGGTGATCGCCTCGTGGTGCTCCAGAGAGGCCAGCGCGCGGCGATCGAGCCAGACCGCTTCGACCGGCATGGCCGACCAGACGCGCTCGATGATCTCGTTCAGCAGCCGACTGCGAGCGGAGCGATAGACCGCCTGATGCCACACGGCGTTGAGGTGCGCCGTGTCGGGATGCGACCCGGTCGATGTCACGGCTGAGCGGAACGCCTCGTGCGCGTCGCGGATGCGCTCGAGGTCTTCGTCCGTCGCGTGCGCGACGGCCAGCTCCGCGGCGAGCGGTTCGAGTTCGGCTCGGATGCGGTAGATCTCGGTCGTCTGATCCAGCGGATAGTCGACGACGATCATCCCGCGGTTCGGCCGGTGCTCGATCATCCCGTGCGCCTGCAGGAGACGCAGCGCCTCCCGGATCGGCGTCGGGCTCATCTTCATATCCTCGGACAGCTCGCGGACGACGAGGCGCGACCCGGGTGCCAGCCGACCGGACTCGATCGCCTCGCGGACTCGGAGGAAGGCCGCCTCGGTCTTCGTGAGCGAGTCCGAGTGGACGCCGCCGTCGGCGCGCCCCTCCTCCGCAGTCAGGCGATTCCGCATCGCTCCGAGCTCGGCCCGGTCAGGTGTCGTCATGGTCAGCACGGTAGCACATTTGATTTATCTAGCGACATGATTAGGAGGTGATGATTGAATCCGAAACACCGCGGGATTTTGGGCGAAGCCCTCCACAGGCGTCACAGCATTGGAACTATGTGGAAACGCGGTCGAAACATGACGGGCTAGCGTTGAAGCTGTTCGTGATGAGCGATCCTGCATTTGATCTAATTGAGATACAGATTTGATCGAATCAGCGCCGTGAACATCGCAGGTCCCGCATTTCGGATGCGGGCAGCAGAGAGGAACCCCGTGGCATCCGCCTCCCCATCCCGGCCGAATCAGCTCGCTCCGGTCTTCCGCGACTACCCCGAGTTCGGGCCGGCGCGGCACTTCGGCGGCTACGGCCGCTCCATCCCCCAGGTGACCTGGCCCAACGGAGCCCGCGTCGCGATCAGCCTCTGCCTCAACTGGGAGGAGGGATCGGAGGTCTCCATGGCGTCCGGCGACGGTCGCAACGAGGGCCTGGCCGAGATCCCGTACACGATCGACCCGCAGTACCGGGACCTCGCGGCGGAGTCCATCTACGAGTACGGCGGCCGGGCCGGTGTCTGGCGGATCGCCCGGCTGCTCGATCAGTTCGACGTCCCCGTGACCCTGTTCGGCGCCGCGATGGCGTACGAGCGCACGCCGGACGTCGCCGCCTGGGCGAAGGAGAAGGGCCACGAGGCCTGCTCGCACGGCTGGCGCTGGGAGGAGGTGTGGCGGCTCTCCCGCGACGAGGAGCGGGCGCACATGCACGCCGCGATCGAGTCGATCGAGCGGACCACCGGAAGCCGCCCCGTCGGCTGGTACTGCCGATACGGCCCCTCCGTCAACACCCGCGAGCTGCTCGTCGAGGAGGGCGGGTTCACCTACGACTCCGACGCCTACAACGACGACCTGCCGTACCACGTCGAGGTGTCGGGCAAGCGCCACCTCGTGCTGCCCTACACCTTCACGTTCAACGACGGCCGCTTCGTGCAGGCCCCCGGCTACGCGCATCCCGGGCACTTCTTCGAGAACCTCAAGCGCGGCTTCGACTATCTCTGGGACGAGGGCGCCACCCATCCCAAGATGATGTCGATCGGTCTCCACCCGCGCTGGACCGGTCAGCCCGGCCGTGCCTCCGCGCTGCGAGACTTCCTCGAGTACGCCCACGAGAAGGGCGACGTCTGGTTCGCCCGGCGCATCGACATCGCCCAGCACTGGGAGGCGAACGCGCACACGTTCCCGGGGTACACCGCATGAAGGCCGTGACCTTCGCCTCCTACGGCGACGCCTCCGTCCTCGAGTACGGCGACCGCCCCGACCCCGAGTGCGGGCCGGACGACATCGTCCTCCGCGTCGGCGCCGTCGGGGTGAACCACGTCGACATCGACATGCGCAACGGCACCTCGCGCTTCCCCCTCCAGCTGCCGCACACCCTCGGGCTGGAGGCCGGAGGAACCGTGGTCGAGACCGGATCCGGCGTCTCCGGCTTCAGCGTCGGCGACCGCGTGACGGCGATGCACCAGCTCGTCTGCTACCGCTGCGACTACTGCCGTGCCGGTGTCCAGCAGCACTGCCGCGAGCTGCGGATCCTCGGCGTAAACGCGCCCGGCGCGTACGCCGAGTACCTGCGCGTCCCGGCCCGCTCGCTCCGCCACCTCCCGGACACCCTCTCGTTCGAGGCCGCTGCCGTCACGCAGACGAGTGCTGCGACGGCCTGGCACTGCCTCGTGACCCGCGGCAGGCTCCGGCCCGGCGAGTGGGTCCTGGTCTCGGCGGCCGGCAGCGGAGTGGGCAGCATCGCCATCCGACTGGCCAAGCTTCTCGGGGCCCGCGTGATCACGACGGCGGGGAGCGCCGGCAAGCTTGAGTTGGCGCGAGCCTCCGGAGCGGACGCGGTGATCGACTACCGGACCGAGGACGTCGCCGCCGCCGTGCGCGACATCACCGACGGCCGCGGCGTCGACGTCGCGCTCGAGCACATCGGCGGCGACAACTTCACCGCCTGCATCGCCTCGCTCGCCATCCGCGGCCGGATGGTCGTCTGCGGCGGTCACGCCGGCGAGACCGTGCCGCTGGACCTCATCGCGCTCTTCCGTTCCGAGCACGAGGTCATCGGCTGCGCACGCGCGGACGAGACCGAGATCCAGGCCGTCCTGGACCTGACCGCCTCCGGCGCACTCGTGCCGGTCATCGACTCGGTGTTCCCGCTCGCTCAGGCGGCCCAGGCGCACCGCCGCATGGAGGACCGGCTGCAGTACGGGAAGCTCGTGCTCCTGCCCTGACCCTCCGCCCCACTCCGCACCATCTCCGTGTCATCCCCGAACCGAGAACAGGACCTCCCATGGACATCTTCCGAGGCGCGCTGCGCCCCCGCACGGTCGGAGCAGTGGCCGCACTCGCCGCGCTCGGCCTTCTGCTGAGCGCGTGCAGCACCGGCAGCGCCGCGGTCACCGACGCTGACAGCGGCGACGGATCGGCCGCTCAGACGACCGCGCGAGCGACGATCGACGCCGCCCGCGCACTGCCCGAGTTCACCCTCGACGCGCCCGCCTTCGACGTGACGAAGGCCGCCGGCAAGACGGTGGTCAACGTGCCCATCACCGAGTCGATCCCCTACGTCGCCGCCGTGGACGCGGCGGAGAAGACGGTCGCCGAGAAGTACGGCGTCGACTGGATCAACTACGCGAACGCCGGCACCCCGACCGACTGGTCGAAGGGCATCGACTACGGCATCCAGATCGGTGCGGACGCGATCGTCATCCACTCCGGGATCGATCCTCAGGTCGTCATCCCCGCCCTCCAGCGCGCAAAGGAGGCCGGAATTCCCGTCCTCTCGACGCACACCTACCAGAACGGCGAGGCGCCGCCAGCGGAGGTCGCCGACCTGATCGCCGCGACCGTCACCGTGCCGTTCGACGTGGCCGCCAAGCTCGAGGCGAACTACGTCGTCGCCGAGAGCGGCTGCGCCGCCGTCCCTATCATCATCGAGGCGAAGGAGGTCCCCGCCTCCAACGGCATCGTCAAGGTGATCCAGGACGAGCTCGCGTCGCTCTGCCCCGACATGACCACCACCACGATCAACGTGCCGGCGACCTCCTGGGGCACGCAGCTCAAGCCCGAGGTGCAGTCGGCGCTCACCGCGAATCCCGATGCGGACTGGATCATCGGGATCTTCGACGACATGGTGGTGCCCGCCGTCGCCGGCATCCAAGCCTCCGGCAAGGCCGACTCCGTCCGGGTCGTCTCCTACAACGGCACGCCCTCGAACGTGAAGCTGATCCAGGACGGCGACGTGTTCGCCGCCGACATGGGCGAGAGCATCAACTGGCTCGCCTGGGCGCACGTCGACCAGACCTTCCGCGTCCTCTCCGGCGTCGACCCGATCGCGGACGGCAACGAGCAGACGCCGGTGCGCGTGATCGACGACTCGAACGTCGACGACATGGGCACGCCGCCCGGCACCGAGACCGGCTACGGCGACGCCTACATCGCTGGCTACGAGTCGCTCTGGCAGACGAACGGGAACTGAGAGCCGCATGAGCACCCGACCGCACACTCCGCCCGCAGGTGACAACCTCGTCATCCGCGGCTTCAGCAAGTCCTTCAACGGGATCCGTGTCCTGGACGGCGTCGATCTCACCCTGGGGTACGGCGAAGTGCACGGTCTGCTGGGCCAGAACGGCTCCGGCAAGTCGACGCTGATCAAGTGCCTGAACGGCGCCTACCAGCCCGACACCGGTGACCTGCTGGTCGGGGGGCGGGAGCTGCCGCTCCCCCTCCCGGCCGGCGAGTTCCAGAACCTCGGCTTGAGCTTCGTGCACCAGGACCTCGGCCTCATCCCCGAGCTGAGCGTGCTGGAGAACCTCAAGCTGGTCGACCTCAGTCGATCCCGCACGTGGCGGATCGACTGGCGCAGTGAGCGCCGTCGCACCGCGGCGGTCCTCGAGCAGTACGGTCTCGGCGACCTCGACCCTGATCGCCCCGTGTCGGCCCTCAGCCCGACCGAGCGCGCGCTGCTCGCGATCGTCCGGGCGGTGGAGGCGGTGCGCGCGAGCGCCAACCACGGTGTCCTCGTGCTCGACGAGCCGACGGTGTTCCTGCCGCGCGAAGGAGTCGAGCGCCTCTTCGGCCTCGTCCGCGACGTGTCGGCCCACGGCACCAGCGTCCTCTTCGTCTCCCACGATATCGACGAGGTGCGTGAAGTCACCGACCGGGTCACGGTGCTCCGCGACGGCCGCACGGCCGGCACCGCGGTCACCGAGGACTGCACCGAGACCACTCTGGTCGAGATGATCGTCGGCCGATCACTCGAACGCGCGGCGGAGCGCAGCGCGGTCGCTCGAGTGTCGACGGAGGTCGTGCTCACCGCGCAGTCGCTGATCACTCCGGGCCTGCGCGGCATCGACTTCGCACTGCGCGGCGGGGAGATCCTCGGCGTGACCGGCCTGGCTGGATCCGGGTTCGACGACGTGCCGTACGCCCTGTTCGGCGCGATGGCCGGCACCGAGGGGTCCCTGTCGACCACCGACGATCGGCCCGCACTTGATCTGTCGGCGGTCACGCCGATCGCGCTGCTCGAGCGGGGCATCGCGCTGGTTCCCGGCGACCGCCAGCACGACGGCGCGGCGATGGATCTCTCCGTCGGCGACAACATCACGATGCAGGTGCTCGACGACTACCGCCCGTGGCTGCTGCGCCGCGGCGAGATGGACGCGCGCTCCGCCGAGCTCGTGCGCGAGTACGACGTCCGTCCCGCCGACAGCAGGGCCGTCTACGGCTCCCTCAGCGGCGGCAACCAGCAGAAGGCGCTTCTCGCCAAGTGGATGCAGACGGACCCGCGGGTGCTGCTGCTGCACGAGCCGACACAGGGCGTCGACGTCGGAGCCCGCGAGCAGATCTTCGCGGTGCTACGTGAGGCGGCGGACAGCGGGATGGCGGTGGTTTGCGCCTCCTCCGACGCGGAGCAGCTCGCGCGCATCTGCGGCCGCGTCCTGATCCTCTCCCGCGGCGTCATCGGCGCCGAACTCGTCGGTGCCGACCTGAGCAAGGACCGCATCCTCGAGACCATCTACAACTCCGCGCCCGTCGCGGCTGTCGCCTCCTGACCGGAACGGACCTGAACATGACCACCGCAACCTTCCGCTCGGACCCGGCGAGCACCGCCGCTCCGAGACGGCGCCGAGTGAGCGTCGGCTTCACCGTGCAGCGCTACGCACTGCTGATGGCCTGGGCGCTCGTCATCCTGATCTTCAGCCTGCTGCGCCCCACGACCTACTTCAGCGCCGGCAACTTCCAGTCGATCTTCGGCTCGCAGGCCGTCCTCCTGGTCCTCGCTCTCGGCCTGCTCGTGGCACTGATCACCGGCAGTTTCGATCTCTCGATCGCGGCGAACCTCACCTTCTCCTCGATGCTGCTGGCGATCCTCGAGACCCAGGCGGGGTGGCCGCTGCCGCTCGCCGTCGTCGCCACACTCCTCTCGGGAGCTGCGATCGGCCTGGTCAACGGCTACCTCGTCGTCGAGCTCGAGATCGACTCCTTCATCGCCACCCTGGGCACGGGGACCGTCCTCCAGGGCTGCGTCCTCTGGATCTCCGGATCGCAGACCGTGTCCGGCATCAGCAACGACCTGATCAACCTCGCCGCCAACTACCGCTTCCTCGGCATCTCGCTCGGCTTCTGGTACGGCGTCGCGCTCACACTGGTCCTCGCCTACGTACTGACCTTCACCGCGGTGGGGCGGCGGATGCTGTTCGTCGGCAAGTCCAAGAACGTCGCCCGCCTCAGCGGGGTCAACGTCAAGCGAGTGCAGTGGGGATCGCTCGTCGCGGCCGGTCTGATCGCCGGGTTCGCGGGAGTCCTCTACACCGGCAGCCAGGGTGCCGCCGATCCGACCTCCGGCCTGGGGTTCATGCTGCCGGCGTTCGCTGCCTGCTATCTCGGTGCCACGGCCCTCCAGCCCGGACGGTTCAACCCGTTGGGCACGTTCATCGCCGTGTTCTTCCTCGTCAGCGGCATCACCGGCCTGCAGATCCTCGGTGCCAGTTCGTTCGTACAGCAGCTCTTCTACGGCGTCGCTCTCGTGCTGGCCGTCGCGCTGTCGCAGATCCCGCAGCGCCGGCTGCGGAAAAAGGGCTAACGGTGACCTCGCCGCTGGGCAGGTCCGCTGTGCACGTCGGCCGGCTCGGCCTGGGGTGCGCCTCGCTCGCGGGGCAGTACACGGTGGTGACGGAGGAGGATGCGGCGGCGACGGTTCGGGCGGCCTACGACGGCGGGATCCGCTACTTCGACACCGCACCGGTCTATGGTGCAGGGCTCAGCGAGGAGCGGCTCGGGTCGGCCCTCACCGCGCTCGATCGATGCGACGTCGTGATCTCGTCGAAGGTCGGTTACCTGCTCGAGCCGCTCGCCGAAGGCGACTCGGGGTGGGAGATGTTCCCCGCGTCGACGCAGAAGCACTCCTTCGATTTCAGCACCGACGGCATCCTCCGCTCCTTCGAGTCGTCGTTGAAACGGCTCGGCACCGACCGGATCGACGTCGTCTGGATCCACGATCCGGACGAGGGCGTCGGCGGGCGCGACGGGCGGCCGTACGACGAGCGGAGCCACTTCGAGGAAGTGATGCGCGAGTCCTACCCGGTCCTGACGCAGCTCCGCTCCGAGGGCCTGATCGGCGCGATTGGCGTCGGCATCAACCAATGGCAGATGCTCGTCGACTTCGTCCACGCCGGCGACTTCGACGCCTTCCTGCTCGCCGGCCGCTACTCCCTGCTCGACCACTCCGACGTACTGACGGAGCTGTTCCCCCTGTGCGAGCAGCGCAGTACCTCGATCGTCGTCGGCGGCCCCTACGCGTCGGGGATCCTCGCCAGCGGCCCGGTCCCGGGGGCGACCTTCGAGTACGCGCCCGCCTCCGAGAGCGTCCTGGATCGGGTGCGGGCGATCGAAGCGGTCTGCGCCGACTTCTCCGTCCCGCTCCCCGCCGCGGCTCTGCAGTTCTCGCTCGCGCACCCCGTCGTCGCCTCGGTGATCCCCGGCTGTCGCTCGTCCGCGGAGGTGCGACAGGCCGTCGAGTGGGTCAGCAGTGCCGTCCCGGTGGCGCTCTGGAACCGCCTCGTC
Source organism: Rathayibacter rubneri (assembly GCF_023743255.1). NCBI lineage: Bacteria > Bacillati > Actinomycetota > Actinomycetes > Micrococcales > Microbacteriaceae > Rathayibacter > Rathayibacter rubneri. The sequence goes on from NZ_JAMRYM010000003.1 coordinate 87,835, forward strand.
GAACGCGGGCTCATCGACGAGCGGGCCGTGTCTACGCTCGTCTCCTTCGACCCCGACCACGTCGACCCCGCGCGGCCAGAACCGGAAAGGCTCTCATGAGCATCACCGAACCCCTCCTCGGCAAGGTCTGCCTCGTCACGGGAGCCGCTAGCGGAATCGGGCGCGCGATCGCGATCGAGTGCGCCCGTCAGGGAGCCGCGTTCGTCGTCGTCACCGACCTCTCGGCCGACGCCCTTCAGGCGACCGCAGCGCTCGTCTCCGAGGCGGGTGCTCAGACGCTCATTCACCCCTGCGACCTGCGCGACGAGGCCGCCATCGCGGGACTGATGGCCGATACTGTCGAGCGCTTCGGCCGAATCGACGTGCTGATCAACAACGCGGCCGTGCACGAGAAGGCCCTCGCTCCGCAGTCCGAGACGACGACCGACACCCTCGCCACCCGGATCTGGGACCTCGTGATGGAGGTCAACGTGCGCGGCAGCTGGCTCACCACCAAGTACGCCGCCGAGCGGATGCGCCTGACCGGCGGCGGCGCGATCGTCAACGCGGCCTCGCAGCAGGGCTTCGTCGGCACACCCGCACAGCCGGCCTACAACGCCAGCAAGGGCGCCGTCATCCAGCTGACCCGCAGCGCCGCAGTGGATCTCGCGCCCTACGGCATCCGGGTGAACGCTTTCGCGCCGGGAGCCGTGGACACCCCGATGGTCAGCGAGATCTTCGACCGCCAGGACGACCCGGAGACAGCGATGGCGCGCATGCTCGAGACCTACCTGATCAAGCGACTCGGCACTCCCGAGGACATCGCCGCCGCGGCCTGCTTCCTCGCCTCCGACGCCGCGGCCTTCGTCACCGGGACCGTGCTCGTCGTCGACGGCGGACAGACCGCCTGGCGTTGACTTGTGAGGCGACGGGACCCTCGACCCAGGGCATGCACTGCTCCCCTCGGGAGCCGACGCGCTCACCCGGCGGACGGCCCGTCGCTGAAGGACTTCGTAGGCCTCCGCCTGATCGATCGGACGGTCATCCTTCACGCGGACGGACTTCTGCCGCCCTACCCGCCGGAGCTGACCGCGACGACATTGAAGACGTCACATTGCTCTACGTCGGCGGCGCGCTCACCGCGCTCGGAATCGGCACCTTCTACGCCGTCGGCCAGGCGCTCCTGCTAAATGTGCTTCCCGAGCGCGAGACCGATGCAGGGCGCTACATGGGCATCATCGGATTCGATGCAACCATCCCGCAGTCGATCGCCCCCTCATCACCCCGCTCTCGGGAAATAGCGTCCCCCAACTCCGCTCTCGGCTGTGCTGCCGCGAAAATGAGGATAATTTCAAGTACCATAGAGATGATGGCGACTCCGACGTCCACGACCTTGTCGCTCAACGAGGGCCCACGCATGATCGAGTCCGGCGAGCTCAGTAGGACGGCCTCTACTGCGTTCATCATCACGCAAGCATGGCCCACCGCCATGAAATGGCAAGGTCGTGGTCTAGCTGATTGCGGTCGTCCTCACTGGGGCCGCTCCGACAGATGCAAGTAAGCCGGAACCCTCTGAGGTTCCAGTCTTTCCGCGGTGCGCCGTGCGGCGCTTAGCGGCTCCTGTCGCCACGTTCCCGGGTGCGGGTGGGTACGTGGTGTGGAGCCCCGGTGCGGTTGCCACTGCGGCTGGGAGAGGACACGGCGTCCTGCGGAGGCCGGCCCTGGTTGGTGGAGGCGCGCATGCGCACGGTGATGTCCTCGGCACTGACCCCCGCACCCTCCAGGCTTGCCGCATACGCCTCGCGGCGCTCAGCGATGTCGTAGGCGTTACCGGCGTCGGCGCGCAGCGCTGTGGACTCCGCGGAACCCTGCAGAGACTGATCGCCTTCGGCCGACTGGGCGCGCTGCTCGCTCGGGTTGTCTGCTTCGTCGACGCCGCGGGGCGCGTCCTGATCGGGCGTCCGCCCCGCGCGTTCGAGCTGGTCGATGACATCCCTGGGACGGTCGCGGTCCTCGGTCGGGTTGGCGGCTCGGTCGAGTCGGTCGGCTTCCGCGATGAGCTGCACGGCCTCTGTGCGCTCCTCGCTAGCCCTGGCCCGCTCGTCGGCTACGAGGGTGGTGACGTCCACCCCGTGTCGCTCCTGGACCTCCCGCGCGATGACGTCAGACGCAGCGGCTGCGGCGGGTTCGAAGTCCTTCCACTCGGTCGCCGTTTCGGCCAGTCGGGCGATGTCGGGGATGGTGGCGTTGTTCCACCACTCGGGCTGGTTCAGGACGTCGAGCTGCGCTCGGGCGACGGAGCGCTCCGCCTCGAACCGTGTCGACAGCTCCCGCGCGGCGTCGGTGTCTCGGCGCTGCGCTTCTCGGGCCATTTCCTCGCGCAGTCGCGCGAACTTCTCGCCCATCTGCATCGCGACAATCAGTGCTGTGCGTGCGGCCGCGTTGAGGTCTTCCTCGACGCCGCCGTCGTCTGCGTCACTCATGATCGCTCCCCTTCGTTGTGATCGGCTCTGTCATCGGTCGCGGTCATCGTCGCGTCCCCGTCCCGGGATCAGCGGTGGCAGATCGTCCACCGGAATCCGCTCCGTGCGCTCGACCTTCGACGGGACGGGGGACCCTTCTCCGTAGCCGCGTTTCGAGTTGCGCCGCTGCATCAGCAGGCGATCCTCCGCCGACAGGTTGGGCGTCGCCGTGCTCTCCCGCTGCGGTGCCGGCGTGGTCTTCGCGGCGTCCGGGATGGCGGGCATCCGCTCGGACACGCGCATCATCCGCTGCTCCATCATCGAGCGCACATCGTGGGCGCGTCGCGCGTCGCCGGCTGCCTTGTGCATGCGGTAGATCGACATGCTCAGCTTCACCAGCTCGCGCATCAGCAGCGCCTCAGCCATGCCCGGCTTACCGGACTGCGCGAGCTGCATCAGCACCATGGCGTTGCCCGCTGCGGACGAGCGCTGCACCGGTCGCGCCGTCGACTCGTGCGCGCGCAGATGCGCCGTGCGTGCCAGCGATCGCGCGGCATCCGCGAGCGGCCCCGGGGTCGCCGTCCGATGCCGCCCGGCCACTAGCCGCCTCAGCCGAGGAAGTGGGCGGTCATCGTTCCACCGACTGCTCGCACAGCGGTCGCCGGCTGCACGGCTCCGCCGAGCACGCCCGCCGAGGTGATCGCCTCGAGGACGGGGCCGTCGAGGACGACCCTGACCACGCCGCCGCTGTGCGGCGCGCTCCAGTCGTCCTCCCCCGCGCGCTCGAGGACGACGGCGTCCTCGGACCGGACGAGGGCCGCGACGACGACGTCGCCCGCCCGCAGCTCGAGCCGCTCGCCCGCCTCCCGCGGGGTCCACTCGAGGTCGACCGCGCGGCCCTCGACCCGGCCGAGATCGGCTCGTCCCGTCCGCGCCGCCTCGAGCGAGGGGTGGGGAGTCACGACCAGGCGGCCGTCCCGCGCCGCGAGGACGTGAGGGACGCTGAGCGCGCTGCTCCAGCCCGCCTCGTGGTCCTCCACTCCGCGCATCCAGAACATCAGGCACGGCCGGCCCTCCGCGTCGCGGAAGAAGGACGGCGCGTAGTAGGAGCCGCCGAAGCTCAGCCGCCCCCAGGTCTCGGCCTCGAACCGGCCGTCGGAGTAGGTGCCGACGCCGTATCCGGCGTAGTGGAGCACGTCGTCGTCCCAGACCGAGCTCACCAGTGCGTGCACTCCGTCGACCTCGATGATCTGCGGGCACTCCCACAGGGCGCCGACCCAGACCGGCTCGCGCTCGGCGGTGTTCCGGCGCGCGGCGACGCCGTCGGCGTCCCAGTGCTCGAGGTCGGTCGAGGTGTAGGTGACCGCGAGGGCGTCCCCTCCGCGCGTTCCTGCCCCGACGAACATGCGCCAGCGGTCGCCCTCGCGGGTGATGAACGGATCGCGGAAGGCGATCAGATCGAGATCGTCGGGGGTCTCGAGCAGGACGGCGCCCTTCTCCCAGGTGTCCCAGGAGTCGTCCGTGGCGCGAGCGATGCGGATGCGCCCCCGCCCGAGATCCGGCTGCACGGTGGACGTGTACAGGATCACCGCGCCGTCCGGGGTGTCGACGAGGCTGCCCGTCCAGATGCCGTCGTCGCCGTCTCCGGGCGCGAGCGCCACCGGACGGCGATCCCAGTGCAGGAGGTCGGGTCCGACCGCGTGCCCCCAGTGGCAGTTCGGCGCCCAGACCGTGCTGTCGGGGACGTACTGGTGGAAGAGGTGGTACCGCCCGTCGTGGAAGGTGATGCCGTGCGGGTCGTTGATCCATCCCGTGTCGGCGGTGAAGTGGATCAGCGGCCGCGTCATGCGCGTCCCCCGTCGAAGCGCCGGCGGATGTCGGCCGCCTGCTCGCGGTTGCCGCGCTCCCACTCGTCGATCTGCGCGCGCCGCTCCTCCCGGAGCGCGTCGCGTGCCGCCGTGAACGCCGTCATGCGGTCGGCGGCCGCGGCCCGCGCCGCCCGCTGCTCCTCGCTCAGCGGAGGGAGCTCGCTCGTGATCACCCGGTCCACCGGGCGCAGGGGCAGCCGCTCGGCGACCGGGGGCACCTCGAGGATCGGCGAGGGCAGCGTCTGGTACCAGTACGCGGTGGAGGACCAGTCGTCCGAGAGGTGGTTGCCGTGACCGTGCTCGAAGGTCACCTTGATCCGCTTCTCGAAGCGGATGGGATCGACCAGGTGGAACCGGTAGCTGTGGTGGAACCCCGGGACGTCCTCCTCGTGCACGATCGTCCCGTTGAACTGGTAGGCGTTGCGCTGCATGCCCCAGGCGTGGCCGAAGTAGTCCTCCATGCCGGTCCCGTGCAGGCTCGGCGGCCAGGTGTCGTCGTCGATGAAGATCATGTCGTCGCCCTCCCCCCACCAGGAGCCCTGGAAGTGCCTGACCGCCAGCGTGCAGCCCACGTAGTGGCCGCGCCCCTCGGTCTCGAGGGCGACGTAGTTGTCGTCCCCGGTGAGGTTCGCCACCGTCGTCTCGATGCTGTTCGCCTGGAGGTCGGGGCCCCAGCCGACGTTAGGGAGGGCACGGCGCCAGTGCGCGTGGAAGTAGAGGGTGTCCTCGGGGAGCGGCTCGGGCGACAGCTCGTAGTCGATGTAGAAGTACTGCAGGTACGGGATGTCGTTCTGGTTCTCGACGACCACTCGGGCGCGCGACCCGAAGGGCATGCGGAAGTAGCTGTTGAAGGCGGCGCTGCCCCCGAAGGAGTGCAGCTCCGGCTCCTTGGCCGAGACCGAGAGCGGGAGGGAGTCGTAGCTGCCCGAGAGCGAGTTCATCAGGCCGAAGAAGTCCCCGAGCGGAGCGACGACGCTCGGCGTCTCCTGGTCGTCCCAGTAGATCTTCAGCAGGATCTTGCGGTAGTAGTCCGGGTCGACGACCTCCCAGCTCACGCCGAGAGCGTTGTGGATCTCGAGCATCGGCACCCCGACGACCGCCGGATCGATCTGGCCCGGGCCGGGCTGGATGCGGCAGGACTGGGTCATCCAGATGTGGGTGATGGCGCCGGGGCCCTGGATGTCGGCGAGGGTGCGCTCCTCGCCGGGCATGACGATCCAGTTGTCGCGGTTGCGGCCGGTCTGGTCGAAGCTCGATGCGCGGGCGGACCGCCCGGGCCGGGCCCTCGTGAGGTCGCCCAGGAGTCCTCCGGGAGTGATCGGATCGGTCATCATCGTCCTTCCTGCGGAGCGGCGTCGCTCCGGCTGTTCAGCTGTGCCGACATCGAAACGTTTGCGCGGCGGTTGCGATCATATGCACGACGGTCGACGCGCTGCAATGCGAAGATGGGCGGATCCGGGATCCGGAAGTCCGCGCGAAAAGGTTTGATCGGAGTCGCATGGCCACGATGGTGCAGGTCGCAAGCCTCGCGGGGGTGTCGACGTCCACGGTGTCGCACGTCCTGAACGGGACGCGGCCGGTGGATCCCGCCACGCGGCGCCGCGTGATGGACGCGATCGAGAAGACGAACTACCGCCAGGACACCCTGGCGCGGGCGATGCGGCGCGCACGTTCCGACAGCATCGGCCTGGTGGTGTCGGACGCCGGCGAGCCCGCCTTCGCCGCCATGGTGCACGGTGTCGAGGACGCGGTCGCGGCCGAGGGCATGACGCTGATCCTCGCGAACTCGTCCGAGGACCAGGTGCGCGAGGCCAGGGCCGTGCACGCCCTCCTGGGCCGCAGGGTCGACGGGCTCATCCTCGCGCGCTCGGCGGACTCCGGCGAGGCCGGGCTGGACGATCTGGGCCCGTCCGCTCCGCCGGTCGTCCTGCTCGACCGCATCTTCGACGACGCGCCCTTCGATCAGGTCGGGGCCGACAACCGCGAGAGCATGCGCCGACTCGTCGAGCACCTCCGCGCAGCGGGGCATCAGCGGTTCGTCCTCCTCGCCGGGGACCAGCGCGTCCCCACGCTGCGGGAGCGGGCCGCCGGGTTCCAGGACGCCCTCGGCGACTCGGACCGGCGCCTCTGCACCGTCCTCGAGGGCAGGGATCCGGAGGCCGACCGCCGCGGCCTGCAGGAGGCCCTCGCCGGCGATCCCCCACCGTCGGTCGTGATCGCGTCCAGCACCCCGCTCGCCGCTCAGGCACTGGGACTCCTCCGCGACCGGGGCCTCCTCATCCCCCGCGACATCGCCTTCGCGACCTTCGACGGGTTCGACCACTCCGACCTCTTCGAGCCCGCCCTGACGACGATCCGCCAGCCCGGTTTCGACATCGGCGGGGCGGCGGTGAAGCTGCTGCTCGAGCGCATCGCGCGCCCCTCGGGCAGCCCCCGGATCGTGCGCCTGCGCCAGAGACTCGAACTGCGGGCCTCCACCGAGGACTTCGCCTTCGCGTCCCGATCGTGACTTGACAGGGCGCCGGAGCCGCTCCTACTGTCGACCATCGACCGAGCAAACGTTTCGCGCAATCGTTTCGATGGATTGCCGGTCTTCAGACCACCCCACATCAAAGGAGATGCCATGTTCGGTCACCGGACCGACCCGAAGAGCACGACGATCGCCGCGGCGATCGTCCTGACGCTCGCCAGCACCGCCGCTCTGACCGGCTGCTCGACCGCCGGTGGCGGAGACTCCGCCGACGGCACGACGACGATCGCCCTCTCGATGCAGAACCCGGACGTCGAGACGGCCGACCCCGCCACCTGGGCGATCATCCAGGCGTTCGAGGCCGCGAACCCCGACATCGACGTCGAGGTCACCGGGCAGGCCGTCGCCGAGCACCTGCAGAGCCTCTCCATCGCCGCGCAGAGCGACACTCTGCCCGACGTGTTCTGGGTCTACAAGGCGACCGCCGAGGACATGCTCGACGCAGGCCGGCTCCTCGACCTCACTCCGGTGCTCGACGAGCTCGAGCTCACCGAGCGGTTCCCCGAGAGCACCGTCGCGAACTTCACGAAGGACGACGTCCAGTACGGCGTCCCGTACCAGGGCCTGCTGACCGGCCTCTGGTACAACGAGAAGATCCTCGCCGACAACGGCCTCGAGGTCCCCACGACGTTCGAGGATCTCGTCGAGGTCGCGGACAGGCTGAGCGACAAGGGCATCGTCACGATCTCCAACGGCGCGAACCAGTCGTCCTTCAGTGTCTGGTCCTTCCTCGTGTGGCTGGACCGCTTCGGCTACGAGGACCGGATCGACGGCATCCTCGACGGCTCCGACAGCTACTCGAACCCCGACTTCCTGCGCATGTACGAGCACATCGCCGAGCTGCGCGACGCCGGCGCCTTCGCCACGAACGTGTCGACCCAGACCTACCAGCAGGCCGTCGACCAGTTCCTCCAGGGGAAGGCCGCCATGCTCGACGCCGGAGTCTGGGCCTCCAGCGCCATCCAGGAGTCCGAGGTCGCCGCAGACACGGGCTTCTGGGCCGGTCCGCAGTTCAGCGACGGGGTCGGCGAGCAGAACATCGTGATGAACGTCGCCTCCGCACCGCTCGTCGTCGATCACAAGGTGGCCGACGACCCCGCGAAGCTCGCGGCCGTCGAGAAGCTCCTCGCCTTCTACTACAGCGACGAGGCGCAGCAGCTGATGGTCGACAACGGCCAGCCCCCGGTCACCGACTACGAGCCGCAGCTCGACGCCACGACGCAGAGCGCCCTCAAGAGCGCGCTCGACGCGACCACGGCCGACGGAGTCACGAGCCCCGAGACCCAGCCCGACCTGCTCGTCTCGACCGCCGTCTCCAGCGCCATGTACGACAGCATCTACGGCGTCATCCAGGACCAGCTCACGCCGCAGCAGGCGGTCGAGCTGGTGCAGAAGGCCCTCGACGCGGGTCAGTGACCCATCCGGGCGGAGCCGCGCCCGCGGCTCCGCCCTCCTCCTGACCGCCACTCCCGAATCGAGATCCCGCTATGACCTGGGTCAGCTCACGCTGGAAGATCGCCCTGATGCTCCTCCCGGCGCTCGTGTTCTTCACCGCGTTCGTCGTCTACCCCGTGCTGTACTCGCTCGGCTACAGCTTCACCGACTTCGCCGGCTTCGGCGCAGCGACCTTCACCGGCCTCGGGAACTACGTCGCCCTCGGCTCCGACCCCTTCTTCTGGCAGGCCCTGTCGAACACGGTGATCATCCTCGTGGTGAGCCTCGCCGTGCTGATCCCGTCCTCGTTCGCTCTGGCACTGCTGCTGCAGCGGCAGCGCCGCGGCGGAGGACTGCTCCGGGCCCTCGTCTTCGGACCGGCGATCATCGCCCCGATCCTCGTCGGGCTGATCTGGGTCTTCATCCTCGACCCCAAGATCGGACTCCTGAACCGGCTGCTCGCGCCTCTGGGGGTCGGCGAGATCCAGTGGATCGGAGGCGACACCCTCACCCCGTACGCCGTCTCACTCGTCTTCATCTGGAGCAGCATCGGCTTCGCGATGACCATCTTCTACGCGGGTCTCCAGCAGCTCCCGGCCGACGTCCTCGAGGCGAGCGACATCGACGGGGCGTCCGGAGGGCAGCGGCTTCGCTACGTGGTCGTGCCGATGATGAACGAGACGTTCGGCATCGTGACGATCCTGCTGATCACCAACGTGTTCAAGATCTTCGAGCTCGTGTACATGCTCACCGGCGGCGGCCCCGTCCACCGCTCCGAGACCCTCGTGAGCTACATGTACTTCGTCACCTTCACGAACCAGAACTACGGATCCGGCATGGCCATCGCCGTGATCGTGTTCGTCCTCGGCGCGGTCGTCTCCGGCGCCTACCTCGCACTCTCCCGCCGACGGAGCATCGCATGAGCACCCTGACCACGCCGCCCACCGCCTCCCCCGCCCTCACCCCGCCCGGCCGGCAGCCGACGACCCCCGGACGCGGCCCCTGGCGCGCTCGCGCGCGACGGGCGTCGATCATCACCGGGATAGCCGCCTACCTGGTGACGTTCCTCATCGTCCTGCCGATCCTCTGGATCGCGCTGCTCTCCCTGCAGCCCAGCGACAAGATCCTCTCGGACCCGTTCTCGTTGCTCTCCCTCACGCTCGACAACTACGTGAACGTGATCGGGTCGCTGCCCCTGCTGCAGATGTACCTGAACACCCTCGTGATCGCCGTGGTGTCGGTCCTCGTCGGCGCCGTCGTGTCGTTCATGGCGAGCTACGCCCTGACCCGCATGATCTTCAAGCGGCCCAAGGCGCAGTCCGCGCTGCGCTTCTACCTGCTCGCCGGCCTGGCGGTCCCCGTCTACGTCCTCCTCTTCCCCATCTACCGCCTCGACCTGGCACTGGGGATCTTCGGGACGTTCGCCGCGGTGATCCTGCCCTACATCGCCGTCTCGATCCCCTTCAACACCCTGCTGCTGACGGGCTTCCTGCGGGAGTTCCCCACCGAGCTCGAGGAAGCGGCGATCATCGACGGCGCCGGGCTGTTCCGCATCTGCCGCTCCGTCGTCCTGCCGGTGATGAAACCGGTCATCGCGACCGTCCTCATCTTCAACGTCGTCTACGTGTTCAACGAGTTCCCGTTCGTCTCGATCCTGCTGAACAACCCCGACATGGCGACGGTCTCGCTCGCGGTCTCCCGCTTCCAGGGGCAGTACACGGTCGACTACGGCGCGATGATGGCCGCGGCGACCCTGGTCCTGCTCCCCCAGCTCATCATCTACGCCGTCTTCCAGCGGCAGGTCATCGCCGGCCTGACCGCCGGGGCGGTCAAGGGATGATCGCGCCGGTCCTCGTCCTCGGCGACGTCCTCATCGACGAGATGCGGACGCCGGCGGGCTCGGTCGACGTCCCTGGCGGGTCCGCCCTCAACGTCGCCGTCGGTCTGGCCGCTCTCGGGGTCCCCTCGGTCCTCGCCGGGATGGTCGGCGCCGACGCGGCCGGCACCCTGCTGCGCACCCACCTGGCGCGGCACGGCGTGCCCCTGCTCGCCACGGCGGCCCCGTGGGGCACCGGGCGCGCCGTCTCGGACCGCACCGACGGCGAGCCCCGCTACTCGTTCTCCCCGGCATCCCGCTCGCGCACCCTCGTGCCCTCCTCTGCCCTGCGCCGAGCCGCCGAGCGCGCCGCAACGGTGGTCGTCAGCGGGTTCCCCTTCGACGTCCCGGCCGAGGTCGAGACGCTGCGCGACCTCGTCCGGCCGGGCGCGCGGCTGATGATCGACGCCAATCCCCGGCCCGGCCTTCTGCACGAGGCGCCGGCGTTCGCCGACGGACTCCTCGAGTTGGCCGCCCGCGCCGCCCTGGTGAAGATCGGCACGGAGGACGCGGAGCTCGTCTTCGGCCTCGGCCTGGCCGACACGACCGAGCGGCTCCTCGCGGCCGGCGCCGAGGCGGTCCTCGAGACCGCCGGCCCGCAGGGAGCGGCACTCGTCCGCCGCGAAGGGCGCACTGCCGTTCCGATCGCCCCGGCGCCGGGGCCGATCGTCGACACGATGGGTGCGGGCGACGCGACGTTCGCCGTGATCGTGGCCGCGCTGGCGGCCGGGGACGCGGATCCGCACGCCGTGCTGACGTGGGCGATGGCCGTCGCCGCGGCGACGATCCGCGCCGAGGGCGGACTCCTCCGGCTCCCCGCCGGCTGATCCGACGCGATCGTCCACCCGGCAGAGGAAGCAGCCGATGCTGGAGGACCGCCGGAGGGGTTGTCGTCTATTGCTCGAGAACGACAGCGAGACCCTGGCCGACGCCGGTACAGGTCGCGACGACAACGGCGAGGACACGACGTCCACGCGCGAACGGTCCGCCCAGCCCGCGTCCTTCTCGCCTTCGGCCGCGTCCCACTCGCTCCGGGGGAAGCACGACACGTCTCGATCGACATCCCCACCGCTCTGTTCGCGCTCTGGAACAAGCGGGGAGGGTGGCTCGTCGAGCCCGGACAGGTGGAGCTCTTCGTGGGACGGTCCTCGGCAGACATCACCCTGAAAGCCGAAGTACTCCTCAGCGGCGAGACGTACGCCGTCGAACCGGCCCGACGCACTCAGGCGAGCCGTGTCTCGCTCAGATGAGGCGGAGAAGGGGAGCGCCGATCGGTGCTCCCCTTCTCGCTGTCACCCAGGCCGCTCTAGTCGCTCTCTAAAAATGCTCCTGAACGAGGGGTGCGGATCACTGCGGCAGCTTCCCTTGAGGGGGGTACTTCACCGGAGGTGGTTGTGTCAGCCCAGGACGAGGGCGGACGGGTCAGTGCCCGAGCTCGACGAGAATCACTCCCCCGATGATCAGAGCGATCCCACTGGCCATGAGCCAGGTGAGTGGATCCTTGAAGAGGAGGCGACCGAGGACTGCCGTGAGGGCGACGCCGACCGCGGCCCACACCCCATAAGCGATGCCGATGGGTAGCCCGAGAGAGAGCGCGCCGGCGAGGAGGGAGAACGCTGCGATGTAGCCGACGGCGACGGCGGCGTACCAGCGCTTCGCCCCATCGGTCGCCATCTTCAGGCTCAGGGTCGCACTGACCTCGGCCAGGATCGCGATGGCAAGGAATGCCCAGCCCATCAGGCGGTCCCTCCTTCCTTGCGAAGAGCGAGGGCGGCGTGCGCGCGCTGCGAGCCGAGCTCGACGATCAGCACGCCTGCCACGATGAGCACGAGACCGACGATCATGACTCCCGTCAGTGCCTGTCCGAACAGGACGGCGGCCATGATCGCGGTGAGGGCGACTCCGGAGGCGCCCCAGATTCCGTATGCGACGCCGACCGCCATGCCCGTGCGGAGCACTCGCGTGAGCAGGAAGAAGGCACCGAGATAGCCGATGGCGACCACGACGTACCAGCCCTGAGCGTCGACAGCCGCCTGCATCGATAGCGCGGCCGTCACTTCGAGGAGGATCGCGCCTCCCAGGTAGATCCATCTCATCGGCCCGCGCTCCTCAGCAGCGCGGACACGGCGACGGCGGCGAGCCGGACGAGGTCGTAGGCGGCGTCGTCGTCGCGGTCGTTGAACCAGGAGGTGGTGATGCCATCCGTGACCGCGATCAGCAGAGCGGCGACTCGCGAGGTGGGTGCCGACCATTCGAGTCCGGCGGCGGCCGACCACTCGTCGACGTTCCGGGCAAGCTCGCGGTGGTACTCGGCTTGCTCCCATCGGGCGAGATGACCGAGGTGCGGGTCGCGCTGCGAGAGGGCGACCAGCTCGGCCAGCGCGAGGAAGTAGCTCGGACGGGCGATGACGTCGTCGAGGCGTACCCGAAGGCCCGCAACGAGCCGCTCGGTGGGTCCGAGATCCTCCGGCGGAGGCGCGAACGCCGCCGCGAGCGTCCGGTGAAGCTCCTGCTCGAGGATCGCCGCGAACAGATCCGCCTTTGAGTCGAAGCAGTAGTGGAAGGAGCCGTGCGGAAGCCCTGCTCGCGCGGTGACGGCGCGCGTGGTCACGGCGGCCACACCGCCTTCCGTCATCACGGTCACGCCGGCCTCGACCAGCTGCCGTCGTCTCTCGTCCTGCGGACGGTGTTCTCGTGAAGGGGTCATTGGGACGACGGTACATCACACTTGGCCAAGTGGCCAACATGAGTTGGACGCTGGGCCAAATTTTCGGCGACCTTCGACGCGATCGGCAGGGTCGTGCTGCCTGACGGATGCCGGCGCGGTCGGGGCCGGCCGCCTGACCGCGGTCAGAAGGCGGAGAGACCGCGTTGCGGGTCGGGCCGTGCTGCGGCTCTCGGTGGGCGAGGCGAGAGGAGCGCGCGTCGCAGCTCCGGAGGAATCTGCTCGGTCAGTTCGCCGGTGCAGTCAGACGCTTGTCGCCCGAGAAGAGTCCGCGGCCGGAGACCAGGTAGGTAGCCCCGGCTCGAAGAGCGTCAGTAGCGGTATCTGCGGTGACTCCCCCATCGACGCCCACAGGATGCTCCTGAGCTGCGGAGTACTCGGCGACCACGTCGAGGGCGGAGTGGTCGAGCGTGTGGCCCGCCTGGCCCGGAGGCGTCAGCATTACCAGCAGGCCGTCGATCTGCGCGCGGTCGGTCGGCCTCCGCTCTCCCGGGACGACGGCGGTCCAGACCTCCTCTGCCAGGGCTCCGGCGGACGCGATCTCGAGGGCGCTCAGACCCCCGTCGGGGTCCTGAATGGTGATCCGGCCGAGGCCGCCGGGCAGGCGCAGCAGCCAGTCGAGAACGTTGTCGACCATCAGGTGCACGTCGAGCCGTACGCCGGGTATCGCGGCGATCGCGGCGATCGTGTCCGTGCTCACGGACGGCCGGTCTCCGAAGCGACCTTCGATGATGTCGGCGTGGACCCAGAGACCGCGGGCGGTGAGCTCGCGTGCCGCGGCCTCTCTGAGGGAGTCCGGGACGGCGAGGAGGCTCCCTGCCAGGGTCGCGTCGTGGTTCCTGATCGTGGCGATCAGTTCCTCATCCAGCTGCACTTTCTCAGCCGACTGCGGGGCGTTCGGCATCTGCCCAGGCCATCTCGCGCAGCTGTGTGGGATCGATCGCGTCGCGGTCGAAGACGGCTCCGTCGCAGTGCCCGTTTCGGAAGACGGTGATCGTGTCAGCGAGACCGGTGAGCTCCTCCTCCTCGCTCGAGACGACGATTACGGCGACGCCCTTCTCTCGGGCGAGGGTGCGGATGATGCCGTAGATCTCGCGCTTGGCTCCGATGTCGACGCCCTTGGTGGGTTCGTCGAGCAGGAGTAGTCGCGGGGCCTGCAGGGTCGCGCGGGCGAAAAGGGCTTTCTGCTGGTTGCCGCCGGAGAGCGAGGTGATGGGGTTCTCGACGTCGCCGCGGATGGTCACCTGATCGAGCACGGTCCTGGCCGAGCCCTTGAGTGCTCGCCAGTTCAGGATCCCGGCCTTGCCGTAGCGGCCGAGCACGGGAAGGACGACGTTCTCGATCGAGGTCATCTGCGGGATGAAGCCGTCGAACTTCCGCTCCTCCGAGAGGAAGGCGACGCCCTTGGCGATCGCTTGTCCGGGTCGCTTGGGGGCATACCGCTGCCCGTCGAAGGTGATCGATCCGCCCCCGATGGGCTCCGCGCCGTAGATGGTCTTGAGGAAACGGGAGCGGCCGGAGCCGATGAGGCCGTAGATGCCGAGGATCTCACCGGCGCGGACGGACAGCGTGATGCCGGTAAGTCCGTTGCAGTGGAGGTCGTCCACCTCGAGGACGGGCTTGCCGAAGTGCTCGGTGCGCTCCTTCTCCGACAGCGGGGCGGCGTCCTCGACGGGTGCTCCGTCGATCATCGCGAGGTCGGAGGCGGAGGTGCTGTGCTCGCCGACAATGGCGGTGACGACGGCGTCGCGGTCGACGGTGCCCGTGTCTCCGTCGAGGACGATCCTGCCGCCCGAGAGGCCGACGACGTGGTTGGCGACCGCGAAGACCTCGTCGAGCTTGTGGTCAACCAGGAGGATGCCGAGGCCCTGCTCCGAGGCGAGCTTGCGGATGATGTCGAGGAGGTTGTCGACCTGATCCTGCTCGAGCGCGGTCGTCGGCTCGTCGAGGAGCAGGTACTTCGCGTCGCGGTTGATCGCGCGGACGACTTCGAGCAGCTGACGCTGCGCGACGGGCAGCCGTGCGACGGAGTCCGTGCCGCGGGCCGGGATGCCGTACTCCTTGCAGAGCTCGTCGGCTCGGGCGTTCATCGCGCGGCGGCTGAGGAGCGGGCCGGACATCTTCTCGGTGCCGAGGAAGAGGTTCTCGGCGACGGTCAGCTCGTCGACCAGGCTGAGCTCCTGGTAGACGCAGGCGATGCCCGCTCGGCTGGCGTCCTTCGGGGAGGTGAAGGGCGTGGAGTCGCCGTCGACGGTGATGGAGCCGGTGTCGGGCACCTCGGCGCCGGAGAGCGCCCTGAGGAGGGTCGACTTCCCGGCGCCGTTGTGACCGATGAGAGCGACCACCTGACCGGGGCGGATCGTGAGATCCACGCTGGTCAGCGCCTTGGTGGGACCGTAGGACTTCGAAATGCCGGTGACGACGAGGCCGTCTGCTGCGCTCATGGGGTGGTCGCTCTCTGTCTTCGATGACGGATATCGGTCGGGCGGGGTCAGCCGACTTCGCCGGCGCCGGGGGTCTGCCCGGTGGTGAAGACCTTCAGGGGCTCGAGCACCTCCTTGTCGACGCTCTCGCCGCCCAGGAACTTCTGGAGGTTGTCGAGCGTGATCTCGGCGTAGCGGGCGGGCTCCTGAGCGGCGCATCCGGCGTAGGTGTCGGTGAGGGGCTCGTCGGCGGCGCAGAAGGCGTAGACCTTGATGGAGTCGGACTTGCCCTGCTGGGCGATCGCCTGCAGTGCTCCGACGGCGTGCGGGCCGGCGTCGGCGAAGATGACGTTGATGTCGGGGTTGCCCTGCAGCATGTCTCCGGTGACCTGCAGGCTGACGTTGGGGTCGATCTTGCCGTTGACGGTCTGCACGACCTTCGCGTTGGGGTTCGCGCTGATCGCGTCGGTGAAGCCCTGGTCGCGCTGGTTGGTGGGGATCTGGTCGGGGTTGCCGATGATGCCCGCGATGATGGTGGCGTCCTCGCCGAGGTCTGCGAGCACCTGCTCGCCCATCTGGGTGCCGCCGGCGACCTGGTCGGCGCCGACGTACTGGACGAAGCTCGCGTTCTGGGTGGTGAGGTCGTCCGGGGAGATGATCACGTTCACCGTGAACACGGGGATTCCTGCTGCGTTCAGCGCCTTGACGCTGGCCGCTCCCGGACCGGAGTTGACGGGGTTGAGCGCGACAGCGCAGACGCCCTGCTGGATGAAGCTGTCGATCTGGGAGAGCTGGCTGGAGTCGCTGTCGTTGGCGATCGCGACCTTGACGTCGTAGCCGAGCTCTTCGCCGTGCGACACGAAGCTGTCCTGCATGGCGACGTAGTACGGGTTGACGGTGTTGGGCAGGGCGACGCCGATGGTGGGCTTGTCGGTGCTGCAGTTCTCGGGGAGCGAGCTCGTGCCGTCCGAGCCGCCGGCGGCAGCGGGGGCGTCGGTGGCGGGGTTCGAGCAGGCCACGAGGCTGAGGGCGAGCATTCCGGTCGCAGCGAGGGCGAGGGGGCGGGTGCGGATCTTCATCGATCTTCCTTTTCTTCTGACGTGTCGTGTGGGGTGGGGGTCGTCGGAGGTCAGCCGCGGGTCGCGGTGCCCGCCGTGTAGGGGCTGGAGACGGTGGGGAGCGAAGAGGTCGGGGGCTGCGGGGTGCCGCCGGCTTTGCGGAGGATCGGCTTGCCGCTGCGGTAGCGGCGGTAGGTGTCGAACGAGACGCCGGCGAGGATGATCAGTCCGATGACGAGGGACTGCCAGTAGCTCTGCACGTTGAGGACGTTCATGCCGTTGCTGACGACCGCGATGAGGACGGCGCCGATCATGGCGCCGGCGATCGTGCCGACTCCGCCGAAGAGCGAGATGCCGCCGACGACCGCGGCGGCGATCGAGTAGAACAGCTCGTTGCCGGTTCCGGTGGCGGGGAAGCCGACCATGAGGCGCGAGGTGGCGATCAGGCCGCCCATGCCTCCGCAGAAGCCGCTGATGGCGTAGACCAGCACGGTCGTTCGAGCCACGTTCACGCCGGAGAGGCGCGCCGCGGCCTTGTTGCCGCCCATGGCGTAGATGTGCACGCCGGGGCGGGTGAGGCGCAGGAACAAGCCGGCGACGATAGCGGCGAGCAGAAGCAGCAGCACTGGCAGGGGCAGTCCCGCGATGCGGCCCTGACCGATCCAGGAGAAGCCGGCATCACGGACGGAGACGGAGTTCGCTCCGGTGACGATCAACGGGATGGCGAGGGCGACTCCCTGTGTCGAGAAGGTCGCAATGAACGCCGGGATGCGCACGTAGTGCACCAGGAGTCCGTTCACGACGCCGAGCAGGGTGCCGCAGCCGACCGCGAGGACTGCGGCCACGACCCATGGGAGGCCGCCCTGCATGAAGAGGGCCGCGGCGACGCCGGTCATGGCCACATTCGCCCCGGTAGAGAGGTCGATGCCGCCGGTGAGGAGGACGAAGGTCTGTCCAAGAGCGAGGAATGCGATGACCGTGCCGTTGACGAGCAGGACCAGTCCGTTGTCGAGGGTGCGGAAGGACGGCGACAGCACGCTGAGGGCGGCGATCACCACGACGAGGACGGCGAAGATGCCTGCTTCCTCGGGGATGCGGCGGCGTTTCATGGGGAACCTCTCTGTTCAGTGCGTCGACGTCTTCAGGACGGCGGAGGAGGGCGGCGGTGTGCCGCGATGGGAGGGCTGGGGATCAGGGGAGGGCGAGGGGTGGAACAGGCGCGGGCAAGGAGTCGCACTGACCTACGGCGCCGCCCGGGTGGGAGAAACGAACGCTCTCCCACGAGTACTGGCGCGTGCGCATCAGGACGAGGGCCAGGGCATCGAGCCACGCGCCATAGGCGAGCGTCGACCCCATGGCGATGACAGCGCCGGGGTCGGCCTCGTCGGGGGTGCGCAGCACCACTGTGATGTCGGCGACCTCAGCGAGGACCGAGGTGGGAGCGCTCGTGAGCGCGACCACGGTCGCCCCGATCGTGCGCGCGCGGTCGACGAGGTCGTTCACTTCGGCGCTGGATCCACCTTTGGACAGGGCGATCACCACGTCGTCCGCCGACACGGCGCCCAGGGAGCCGTGAAGAGCCTCGGTGGGGTGGAGGAAGAACGCGGGAGTACCCGTGACGGAGAAAAGGTGGGCGGCGCGTCGAGCGATGAAGCCCGAGGTGCCGACGCCGGTCACGATGACGCGTCCCACGCTGTCCCCGATCGCCGAGGCGGTGAGGACGAGGTTCTCGTCGATCTGATCGGCAATGGATCGGACGGCGTCGCTCTCTGCTTGCACCAGGACACGAGCGGCCTCGATGACCGATGAGATCGCTTCGGTCATGATCGCGGCCCTTCCTTCCTCATGATTCGGTGGGGCCCAACGGCTCCAGCGGCGTGAGATGAGTATTGGAACCCGTCCGCACATCCGTCAACAAGGCCGCTCATTTGAGCGTTATGCTCGTGTGAGCAGGAGCCGCGCAGAGCGGCGCAGAGAGGGTGGCCGAGATGAGCACCAGTGCAGGAACGGGCATGCTCGCCGCGACCGTCGCACGCCGTTACTACATGGACGGCGAGTCCAAGTCGAAGATCGCGGACGAACTCGGCATCTCCCGCTTCAAAGTCGCGCGGTTGCTCGAGCTCAGCCTCAAAGAGGGGATCGTCCGGATCACGATCACCGCACCCATCGCCTACAACGTCGAGCTGTCCGAACTCGTCCGGAAGAGGTTCGGCCTGCGCCAGGTGATCGTGGTGGACACGCCCGACGACGAGCACGATCCCGGACGAGTCCGCCACCGGATCGGCGCCGCCGCAGCAGGCCTCCTCTCGGAACTCGTCACCGAGGACGACGTCCTGGGCATCGGCTGGGGCCGCACGATGAGTGCGATGGCCAACGAGCTGCACTCCATCGCCGCCTGCCCCGTCGTCCAGCTCGGCGGGATGATGGGCTCCGTCCGTGAGAACTCCCTCGAGCTGGTGAGGCGCATCAGCGATGTGGGAGGCGGGCGCGCCTATCCCCTGTTCGTTCCTCTCGTCGCTCACGACGCGGCGACGGCGAGTGGGCTGCGGAGCCAGCCCGCCGTCCAGGCGGTATGGCGGCAGTTCGACTCCATCACGATCGCGGCCGTCGCCGTCGGCTCTTGGGAGCCGGCCGACTCGCAGC
Organism: Rathayibacter rubneri; assembly: GCF_023743255.1. Taxonomy (NCBI): domain Bacteria; kingdom Bacillati; phylum Actinomycetota; class Actinomycetes; order Micrococcales; family Microbacteriaceae; genus Rathayibacter; species Rathayibacter rubneri. The sequence goes on from NZ_JAMRYM010000003.1 coordinate 106,833, forward strand.
TGCGCGAAGGCCTCGAACAGCAGGAACGGGAACGGCTCACGAAGAAAGGCGTCTCCGCCGAGATCGTCGCCACCCTCCTCCGCAAGGACGGGAGCATCATCACCGATCTCGACGACCGCGCTCTCGCTTTCGACTTCGAGCACCTCAAGAAGGTGCCCCAGCTCATCCTCGTCGCCGGCGGCGTGAAGAAGGCACAGGCCATCCGAGCATGCCTGAACGCCTCCCTCGGGACCGTCCTCGTCACGGATCGATCGCTGGCACGCGCACTCCTGAACACGGCTTAGACCTCGATGCTCGTTCACATGCCGCTCACATGAGCGGGAGCATTGACGAGTGAGCGCTCGATGCCTGTAATGGAGAAGCGGTCGTGCTGTGCGGCCTGCCTCGCGACTGCCGCGCTCCCGACGCCCGCCTCCGGTAACGGTGCCGGACCTACCGCCTCCGCGCTGAACGGAAGAAGACCGTGCCTCTCATCGCCGGCGTCGATTCCTCGACGCAATCCACGAAGGTCGTGCTCTGCGACGCCGACGACGGCCGCGTCGTCGGTGCTGGCTCCTCGCCGCATCCCCCGACCTTCCCGCCACTGAGCGAGCAGGATCCGGAGAGCTGGTGGACAGCACTGACTCTCGCAATGTCAGCCGCGCTCGACTCCGCACACGCCTCCGGCCGCGATGTCGCCGCCATCAGCGTCGCGGCTCAATGCCACGGGCTCATCGCCCTCGACGCCGACGACACGGTCATCCGACCCGCGAAACTGTGGAACGACACGACCTCCGCGCCCGAGATGGAGGAGCTGCGAGCAACGATCAGCGCCGAGGAATGGGCGCAACGCACCGGTTCGGTGCCGACGGCGGCCTTCACAGTCTCGAAGCTCCTCTGGTTGCACCGGCACGAACCGCAGAACGCCGCGCGCCTGCGAACGGTGCTGCTCCCCCATGACTGGCTGACCTGGCGACTCACCGGCGACAAGGTCACCGATCGGTCCGAGGCCAGCGGAACCGGATACTTCGACGCGACAACGGGTCGCTACGACGAAGGCATCCTCGAACTCATCGACGCCGACCGCGAATGGCTGACAGCACTGCCCCGCGTGCACGGCCCCCAGCAGGCAGCGGGAACTCTGACAAGCGCCGCAGCGGCGGCGCTCGGGCTCCACCCCGGCATCGTCATAGGACCAGGAGCCGGAGACCAGCACGCGAGCGCCCTCGGTCTCGGAGTCCGCTCCGGCGACGTCGCCTACTCGTTCGGCACGTCCGGAGTGGTCTTCACGAGCACGGAGACTCCCGTCCACGACCCCACCGGCATCGTGGACGGTGTGGCGAACGCGTCGGGCGGATTCCTCCCCCTGTCGTCGACGCTGAACGCGGCTCGAGTGACCGACACCTTCGGCCGGCTCCTCGGCGTCGATCACGCAGAGTTCTCGCGGCTCGCCCTCGCCGCCGAGGTCGGCGGAACGCCCTCCTTCGCGGCGTATCTCGATGGAGAACGGAAGCCGAACCTGCCGGACGCCCGCGGTGTCCTCTCCGGTATCACCTCCTCCACGTCCCGAGAGCAGATCGCCCGGGCCGCGGTGGAAGGAGTGGTCTTCGGACTGGTCCGGGGAGAGCGCGCCCTGACCGCTCTGGGCGTACCCACCGACGGGATCAGGATCGCGACCGGCGGAGGCGCTCGATCCCGCGCTTACCTCCAGGTCCTCGCCGATGCCACGGGCCGCCCCGTGCACACGTCTCCTTCCGTCGAATCCGTCGCCGTCGGGGCCGCCATGCAGGCGAGCGCCTGCTCGACGGGTCGGCTCCTCGCGACAGTCGTCAGCGACTGGGCGCCGACGCCCGTCCGCGTTCTCGACCCTCAGCACGTCGTCGAAACCGAGGAGGGCTTCGACCGCTACCTGGTCACCGCGTCATGGCGAGGCGGTGACCGCTCATGACCGCGAGCACACCCTGGGTCACGCTGCGAGCCGAGCACCAGCAGGTCTTCGACGCGGTCGACGAAAACGCCTTCTCCACCTTCGGTCGCGCGCTGCTCGACACGCCTCGTCGCTGGTTGTTCAGTGGGCAGGGCCGATCCGGACTCGTCGCGCAGATGGCCGCGATGCGGTTCATGCACCTCGGGCTCGACGCTCGCATGGTCGGAGAGCCCACCGCACCTCCGATTCGCGAGGGCGACGGACTGGTCGTCGTCTCGAGCTCAGGAACGACCCCGGTCTCCCTCTCCTACGCCCGGATCGCTCGAGCACAGGGAGCAGTGGTCGCCGTCGTCACAGCACGACCGAAGAGCCCTCTCGCCGCTCTCGCGGATGTTGTTCTCCCGGTGCCGTCGCCCGCGACTGAGCAGTTCGCCGGAAGCCTCTTCGAGCAGGCCTCGCTCATCCTCTTGGACTCGCTGATCCTCGGGGCGGTCGACAGGAACGATGAAGTTCTAGAGGCCATGCAGGGGCGGCACACGAACCTCCAATGAGGCCGGCTGGATACTGCAACAACCGACCGTGAGGGCACTGTCGCTCTCCTCGAATCTCCCTCACCCATGACTAGGCGGTATGACCGTGAACCCTCTCACTGAGCTTTCCCTGATCCAGCTGCAGGAACGGACGAGCATGAAGTGGCGGACCCATCCCGCCGACGTTCTGCCGCTCTGGGTCGCGGAAATGGATGTGCCGCTGGCCCCGCCGATCAAGCGCGCTCTCGATCGTGCCCTTTCCCGCGGTGACACCGGTTACGCCTACGGCGGGGAGTACGCCCAGGCGGTCAGTGACTTCGCGTCGGAGCGCTGGGGCTGGAACGGCCTCGGCGTCGAGCGAACCGCGCTGGTCCCCGACGTGATGATGGGCATTGTCGAAGTGCTCCGCCTGATCTCGTCCGTCGATGACACCGTGGTCGTGGCGGCCCCTGTCTACGCGCCCTTCTACGCCTTCGTCGTCCACAGCGGACGACGAGTGCTCGAAGCAGCGCTCTCGAGCGATGGACGTCTCGATGCCGCCACGCTGGAGGATGCGTTCGAGAAGGCTCGGCAACGGTGCGATCGGCCCGTCTTCCTCCTCTGCAATCCCCACAACCCCACGGGCACGGTTCACCGTCGAGCCGAACTCGAGATGGTTGCTCGGTTAGCGGGCCAGTACGGCGTGAGGGTTGTCTCCGACGAGATCCACGCTCCGGTGGTTCTCGCAGGGGCGCAGTTCGTGCCCTATCTCAGCATCGAAGGCTCCGACGACGCCTTCGCACTCCTGTCCGCGACGAAAGGGTGGAATCTGGCTGGTCTGAAGGCCGCACTCCTTGTCGCAGGCCCCGCGGCCCGGTCCGATCTCGAGAAGCTTCCTGAGGAGGTGAGTCACGGGCCGAGCCATCTGGGTGTCATCGCGCACTCGGCCGCCTTCGCAGAGGGTGGAGCCTGGCTCGACGATCTGCTGCGGGGCCTCGAGGTCAACCGGGAGCTATTGACGGCACTCGTCGAGGAGCACCTTCCGGGAGCGGTTCTCCGCCGCCCGGAAGGCACCTACCTCGCTTGGCTGGACTGCAGCGCCCTCGAACTGGAGAGCGGCGGGGTCTCTCGCGGAATTGACCCTGCGGTGGTGACGGAACTCGCCGGTCCCGCGCGATTCTTCCTCGAGCGTGCCCGCGTCGCCCTCAGTTCGGGGCACGTCTTCGGTAGTGGAGGTGAAGGGCGCCTTCGCGTCAACTTCGCCACGCGACCTGACCTCCTGACCCTTGCGTTCGAGCGGATGGGACACGCACTGAGACACCGATGACCACTTCGGACTCAGCGGCGCCGTCCGCGGGAACCGGGTCCGAGTATGAGGACTCGCACTCCCCTGGACGCGAGGTGCCAGCGCTGATCAGCGGTCGGCGCCGACGCCACTCGAGCCGGGATCGGTCAGCTCCCGAGCCACTCGAGGGCGCCCGCCAGCAGTGCGAGGTGTCCTGCCGAGCTGAAGGAGGCGGCACTGTGGCCGAGGGCGTCATAGACGGTGCCGCCGCCTCCGCCGCGCTCGAGTGCCCACGCGATCGGGCGATCTCGACCTTCGTAGTGGTGGGTGGCGAGGATCCGCGCGGTATGGTCCACCTCGAGCAGGGAGTAGCGCTCGTCTTCGACGTCGAAGTCGGTGACATTGCGGGGGTGTTCTGCATCGAGCTGGGTCACTGAACCACCGCATCGGGCGGCCTGGACTGGGCCGAACCGCAGGAACAGGGATGGGTGGAGCCAGGCGTGTTCAAGGTGGCAATTCGCACTCGCCGACCGGGCAACAGAGCTTTAGCTGGCAGAGCACGCCGTCGGACCCGATTCGACGCGACGCGTTGATCGCGTTCGTTCCTGGCGGGGCACGATGCCAGCCGGCTCGGCGGCTTCTGGCTCGCGACGAGGGCGCACGAGGGACGACCCGAGAGAGAGGAGCGGGGCAGGCGCTCACGCGCACCCGCCCCGCTCCTCTCGACTGGTCAGTCTGTGATCAGGCCTGCTTCACGGAAGATGTCGATGTACTCCTGCGAGTTCTCCTTCGTGATCAGCGGATTGCCGATGTCCACGTTGACCGTGTCCTCCACCCCGGTAAGGAGGTCGTGCACGGCCTTCATGTTGAGCTGAGCCAGCTCTTGCGCGTTCTGCAGGGAGGTAGCGGTCATGGTGCCGTCCTGGATCAGGAGGGTGGCTTCAGGGGTGCCGTCGACTCCGAAGGCGAGGATGTTCTCGAAGCCGGACTTGCCCTTGACCGCTTCGAGGGCGCCGGTGGCCATGTTGTCGTTCATCGAGATGATCGCATCGATGGACGGGTTCGCGAGCGACCAGTCCTCCATCATGCGGAGCGCCTCGTCCTTGTTCCAGTTCGCGATGTTCTCCTCGACGATCTCGACATCGGGGCGCTTGTCGAAGAACTCCTTTTGCCAGGCTTCACGACGCTGGGTCGTGTGGAAGTTGCCGCCGGGGCCGTTCAGCACTACGACGTCGGCGTTCTCGGGAATGAGGTCGAGGGCGTCCTGGGCGACGACGGCTCCCTGGTCGTAGGGATTCGCGTCGACGGAGTTCGCGCCATCGATGCCCTCGACGCGGGGGTTCGTCGTGATGGTGACGATTCCTGCGTTGACCGCCTCCTGGATGTAAGGGGTCTGCGCGTCCGCGTTGTTCGACTGAACGATGATCGCGTCGTACTTGTTGGCGATCGCGTTCTCGATCATCCGGTTCTCGACCTCGTCATCGGCCTGGCCGTCGAAGACGTCCAGGGTGATGTCGTCGTAGTTTTCGGACTCGGCCTTCATCTCGTTGGCCAGCCATGCGGCGAACGAGTCGACCTGGGCGCGGGCGACGTATGCGACCCGGTATTCGTCCTTCTGCTCGCGTTCGCCGCTGCTCTGCGAGGTCGGGTTGCCGATGGTCACGGCACAGCCGGTCAGGCTGACGGCCACTGCGGCGACGGCGCCGAGCGAGACGATCCTGCGGGTAAGAGTCTTCATTGCGCTCTCCTTAAGGGGTGGGTGGGTGAGGGGTCAGGGAATTGGCGGGCCGGGCGGCTAGGACGGGGAGCCCGGCCCGGACGATGAGGTCGTCCGGGACTGCCCTGCGGGAACTGGGACAGTGATCCCTGTCGTCTCGGTCTTGAGGATCGTGGTGCGGGCTTTCCCTCGCTTGCTGAAGACGTCGTACGCGACGGCGATGACGATGATCAGTCCCATGACGATCTGCTGGATGTACGAGCCGACCCCGGTCAGGTTCATGATGTTGCCGAGGAGGCCGACGATCAGGGCGCCGGCGAGAGTGCCAATAGTGGTGCCTACTCCGCCGGAGAAGCTCGTTCCGCCGATGATCGGCGCCGTGATCGCCTGAAGTTCGTATCCGACTCCGGCGTTGGGGAGACCGGCGTTGACGCGGGACATAAAGATGACTCCCGCGATGCCGACCAGGACGCCGTTGACGATGAACGCCTGGTACTTCACTCGCTCGACGGGGATTCCTGCAGCGCGCGCCGCGACCTCGTTGCCGCCGACCGCGTAGACCGATCGTCCATACCGGGTCTGGTTCATGAAGTACCAGATGACGGCGGTGACAATGATCAGCACGAGCGCTGGGATCGGCAGCCATCCCATGGTGCCCTGGCCGATGATGATGAAGTTGCCGAGCTGAAGGACGTTCTGTCCTTCGGTGAGCTGCAGGACGGCTCCGCGCGCCATCAGCATCATGCCCAGCGTCACGATGAACGCCGGTGTCTTGAGCGTGGCGACGAGGAAGGCGTTGACGAGGTTGCAGGCCACGCCGATGGCAATCCCGACGATCACCGCCACGATCAGGTTGTTCGTCTGCTTGTACGCGAGGACCGACGCCACTCCGGCGAAGGCCATGACGGCTCCGGCGGAGAGGTCGATCATTCCGCTGATGATCAAGGTCATCGCTCCGTAGGCGAGGATCGTGATGACCGCGACCTGCCGTAGGACGTTGAGCAGATTGTCGGGGCTGAGGAAGTTGGGGCTGAGGAAGCTCGCGGCTACGAACACCACCGCGAGGATGATGAAGATGGAGTATCGGCTCGCATCGAGAGCCTTCAGTCTGGACAGCATTGTCATGCCACCTCGATTTCATTCATGGCGTACGTGAGGATGGTTTCCTGCGAGAACTGCTCAGGTTGCAGTTCAGCGGTGAGCTGCCCGGCCGCCATCACATAGATGCGGTCGCACATGCCAATCAGCTCGGGCAGCTCAGACGAGATCATCAAGATTCCCCGTCCTTGCTTGGCGAGGTCGGTCATGATCTTGTAGATCTCGACCTTGGCTCCGACGTCGATCCCGCGAGTGGGCTCGTCGAGGAGGAGGACCTTCGGGTCGGCGATCAGCCAGCGGGCTAGGAGGACCTTCTGCTGATTGCCTCCGCTGAGCGAGTCGATCCGCGTCTCGGAGCTGGGCGCCTTGACGTTCATCTTCGTGAAGTACTCGGCGACCAGTGCCTGCTCAGCGCGATGATGCGTGAAGCCGCCGTGCACAACCTTCTTCAGGCTCGCGAGCGTGGCGTTCTTCTTGATGCTCAGCTGAGGGATGATCCCGACGAGGCGGCGATCCTCCGACAGCATCGCCACACCGTTCTCGATCGATCGACGCGGGCTGCCGAGCGCGACTTCCTGCCCGTCGACCTCGATCGTCCCGGCATCGAGCGGGTCGAGACCGAAGGCGGCCCGGATGACCTCGCTCCGGCCAGCACCGATCAGACCCGCCAGTCCGACGATCTCGCCCGCCTTGATCTCGAAGCCGATGTTCTCGAACATGTCCCTGCTCGAGAGACCGGTCGCCTTGAAGACGGTCTTGCCGGTCTCGACCCGCTCTTTCGGATACTGCTGGTGGTTAAGGTCGCGGCCCACCATCTGCGCGATCACCTGACTCGGCGTGATTTCGGAGGACGGCTGGGAACTGACCACTGTGCCATCGCGCAGCACGGTGACGTCGTCGGCGAGCTCGAAGACCTCATCCATCTTGTGAGAGATGTAGATGATCGACTTCCCGGCCTCACGCAGAGCACGGATCTTCGCGAAGAGGGACTCGACCTCGCGGTGGGCGATCGCCGAAGTTGGCTCGTCCATCAGGATCACGTCGGCGCTGTGGTAGACGGCTCGCAGGATCTCAAGGGTCTGGATTTCGGACACCGTCAGGCTGCCCAGGCGCCGATTGACCGAGAGGGTGAGACCCTCGGCGCGCAGCACTTTCGTCGCCTCGGATCGGATGAACTTCCAGTCGATCCTGCCGAGCTTGCGCGGGAGTCGTCCGAGGAAGAAGCTCTCAGCGATCGACATGTCCGGGACGTAGTTGAGCTCCTGGGCGATCATCGCGATCCCGCGGCCGCGTGCGTCGATCGGGTTCTTGATCCGGACGTCCCCGCCACGTACCTGGATGACTCCGTCATCCGGCTGGTAGATGCCGTTGATGATCTTCATCAGCGTGGACTTGCCCGCGCCGTTCTCCCCGCACAGCGCGTGCACGGTGCCGGGTCGGACCGAGAAGGAGACGTCGTCGAGAGCTTTGACGCCCGGGAAGGACTTGGAGATGCCGGCAACTGAGAGCAGCGACTCCATCACTCGACACCTCGGACCGAAGGCTGGGCGATCTTACCGATCCCGGGGACGACCATCCTCTTCAATGAGTCCGAGGCTCCCTCGCCCGTGAGCGCCTCTTCGACCTGCTCGATCCCGTAGACGTGGGTCACGAGGGAATCGAGCTCGACCCGCCCGGAGGTGAGGAGAGCGCGGGCGATCGGCCAGGTGTTGGTGTACCGGAACGTGCCGGTCACCACGACTTCGCGCATAGCGATCTCCGGGACGGAGAGCGGAATCGTGTCGGCACTCCCGACGAGGACGACCGTTCCGCCCGCGCGCACGGAACGGATCCCGTTCAGAATGGCCGGGGTCGCACCTGAAGCGTCGATGAAGACGTGGGCGCGGAGACCCTCGGTCGGCTCGGCCGCCGGGTCGACCACTCGGGCGCCGTAGCCGGCCGCAAGCTCACGACGGGCGGGATTGATGTCGGCGACGACGACGTCCGAGGCGCCGAACGCGCGAGCGACCTGTGCCGCGATGACCCCGATGGGGCCGCCGCCCGCGATGAGGACCGTGTCGCCGACCTTGATGCCGCCCTTCTGGGCAGCGGCAATGCCAACGGACAGGGGCTCCATCAGGGCTGCAGCGTGGTCGCTGATTGAATCGGGGACGGCGTAGGCGAAGTCGTCCTGGATGAGAACGTACTCGCAGAAGGCGCCGTCGATCGGCGGAGTGGCGTAGAACTTCATGCTCGGGCAAAGGTTGTAGGCGCCTTCTCTGCAGAACTCGCAGCTGCGGCACGGGCGCTGCGGCTCGATCGCGACTCGCTCGCCGATCCGGGCGTCATCCACGTCGGACCCGACAGCGACGATGCGTCCGCTGGCCTCATGGCCAAGGATCATCGGAGCATCGACGATGAAGTCCGCGATGCGCCCGTGCTTGTAGTAGTGAACGTCGGATCCGCAGACCCCGACGCTGTGAACCTGTACGAGGACCTCGTCGTGAGCAGGGGTCGGGACGGCGCGCTCTTCGAGCGCGAGCTTGCCCTGACGGACGAGCACGCTGGCCCGCATGGTCGAAGGAACGGTCGGAGCAGTCATGCAGAGTCTTCTTCCTTAAGGGACGGGCTGAGAGGGGTGATGTTCTGCCCCAGCAGTGCGCGGCCAGAGACGGCGAAGTCCGCCCCGGCCAAGAAGCACGCGTCGGCAATCGGCCGTGTCACGCCGCCGTCCACTCCGACGCGAACGTGGGGTGCCCACGAACGGACCTTCTCGATGAGCGCATCGTCGGCCGACTGGGCGGTGCCGGGTTCGATCAGCATCACCAGTACTCCGGCGATGTCGAGGCGCTGGACGTCGTCGAGATCCGGGCTGTCGTGCGGCGCCAGGGCCAGCCATAGGTTGGGCGGGGAGTCGACTTGATGTATTGCCTGTCGAGTGGCGGCGACGAGGTCGTTCGATACGCAGATGCGCTGCGGACGCGCTCGAACGATCAACGGAATGTCGAGTGTGCCAAGAGCATCGGCGTGCACGATCGCATGCACGTCGATGAGCGCATCGGGATAGGTACTCCGCAGCTCTCCGAGAGCTTCTACGGGCACGCCGACCGAGGAACCGTCGGCATCGATGATGATGTCCACGTGCACCCAGGCACCCCGGGAGATCAGAGCCTCGGCGAACGCCATGCGGTCATCGTGCGCAGCCGAGTACAGGCTGCCGCCAATCCCCCCAGCGCCGAAGACGTCGATCCAAGCCTCGAGCTCGGTCCACGGATCCTCTCGGAGCACGCGGAGGCCGGCGCCCCGGTTCGGCGCCGGGTCGACGTTCTGCAGATGGTGGGCTACTTTGCCGCTCATGTGAGGCGATCCTGTTCTCAGGTGTGGAGAGAACAAGAGCGTGTCAGACCGGGTGAGCCACTCCAAACGAAATGCTCAATTGAGCAGCCCTGCTACACATCTGATGGATGTGCATCCGCTTCGTCGGCTGTCTATGACCGAGCTAGTAGCCGCTCCGCCGTCATCGCGTCGGTGATGAGTGTGGTGATGAAGCCAGCATCAAGGACAGCGCGGATCGCAGCCGTCTTGCGCGGGCCGCCGGCGACCGCGATGACCTCGGGGATTCTGCGGAGCTGAGCGAGGCTAATGGTCAGCGTGCGCTCACCGAGTTCGTCAAGACGCGAGCCGTCAGCGGTGTACAGCGATGCGCAGACCTCGGCACGAGCGCCGAGACCCGCCAGCCGCTCGCGTTCGACCGGTTGCAGGTTGTTGTACAGCTGCGACTCCGGCGGATCCCAGCTCCCGATCGCGACGACCCCCTTCGTGATTTCGCCGAATCGGGCGAACACCGACGAGATCTCCTCCTGTGACCGCAAGGACTGCGCCGTCTCCGCATCTGAAACGAGAAGTGGCGCGTAGATCGGTCGTGCGAGAGCGCCCGATAGTTGACTCACGGAGCGGACGACATCGCCCGCTGTCTCTCCCATCTCACCTGCCATCCCCGTCATCTGGACGATCTCTGCGGATGACAAACGCGTGAGGAAGTGGCTCATCGTGATCAAGGTGCGACCGGCACTTAGCCCCAGGACGTCGGTTTCGACGACGATGCTCTCGAGAAGCTCGGCCGCGACCCGCCCGAGTGACTCGCGAACGACTCGGTTCTCCTCGTTGGCCGTCTGGACTGCGAGCACCCGCTGGAGTCCGAAGGTGCTTCGCAGCCTCTCGGACAGCTCGGCGTTCACCGCACCGGGATCGGACACGGTGATGGTCACGAGCCCGCGTTCGCGGGCGTCGTCCAGGAGCTTTGCGACTCGGAACCGTGTAATGCCGAGTTCCTCCGCAATCTCGATCCGTGTTCGGTCGTCGAGATAGAAGCGTCGCGCCGCCAGGACCATCTTGACGTCGTCATCGATTCCCACGGAACACATTCGCCCTTCTCCTGTTGCTCGTCACACAGTAGAGGAGACGCACCCTGAGAGTGGGAGCGCGCACGCTGGTACGCAGACATTGTCAGAGGGGCCCGCGCGAACCGCCTGGACGCACCGCTCGGTTCGCGCACGGGGACACCAGCACGGGCGGGAACGTCACGGACCGAACGACGCAATTGGAACCGCACAGCTCAGCACTGCGATCGGTAGGACGACGAGGCCATCGAAGTGAACACCTGCACTCAGATGGTCGGTTTCAGCGGAAGCACGTTCTTGTTGCTCCTGCTTCAAAGGAACTGAATGCGACGACGTCTCGCGCTACTCCTGATTGTCGGTCCGGCAGACATGTGGCGCAACGGTGTCGTCACGCGAACTCGTGCGACAGAGCGATGAAGCGTCCTGCGTGCACTTGTCGTGGAGAAGCGCAGAGGGACGTCCTCAGGTTGACCGCGATGCGTTTTCGCTAGCTCTCAGTTCTGAGCCATTCGAGGGCGCCCGCAAGTAGGGCGAGGTGTCCTCGCGAGGTGAAGGAGGCTGCATTATGGCCGAGCGCGTCATAGACGGTGCGGCCGCCTCCGGCACGCTCGAGAGCCCAGGCGATCGGGTGATCCCGCCCTTCGTCGTGGTGGGTGGCGAGGACCTGGGCGGCGGGATCCACCTCGAGCAGGGAGTAGCGCTCGTCCTCGACGTCGAAGTCGGTGACGTGCTCGATCGCCGGATGCGGTTCGGTGGCGCGCTGGATGCGGGCGGGCCCGAAGTCCGGGTGCTTCGAGACACCGCGGATCCAGCGGCCGCCGAGAAGGGCCGGCCACTCCGGCGCGTCGATGAAGGTGGTCGAGCTGACGTGGATCCCGAGGACCGGCGTCGCGGAGCGCTCGATGAGCGCGAGCGCAGACCTGCCCTCCGGGCTCGGCGTGGGCTGTCCGTCCCGAGGGAGACCAGAGTTGACGACGAGCAGATCGGGCACCGTGACGCGGCCGGTTGCGATGTCCGAGAGTGCTCGGTCGACGTCCCCTCGGACCTCGACTCGGTGGCCGCGCGCCGTGAGGACCGCGACCAGCGCGGATGTCGTCTCGGCGAACGGATGCCAGGGGTCGCTGTACCTGCCCTCGCCCGTCAGCAGAAGAGTCGTCACGAGGAGCCCTGGCGCGCCCCGCCCACCCCTCCGGCCCCGATCTCCGACGCGTCGACGGGCTCCGCGCGCAGGCGGAATCCGGAGAAGTCGGCGGTGAAGGCCGCGTCGACCAGGTCGACGACGTCGAGGCCGGCGAACGCTCCGGTGAAGCGCAGGCGCGGGCCGTGGTCGTCGGAGAGGAAGGTGACGTCCACGGCCTCCCCGATGCGGGTGGGCGTCGTGTGCACCGCCCCGGCCGACAGGATCGCGAGGGGTCCGTCGAGGTCGGCGCGGAGGGTGACCGGGCCGGTCTCCGGGAATGCGCGGACAGCGAGGACGGTCTGCCCGTCCGGGTCGCGTCGGGTGAGGACGAGGGCGCGGTGGCCTCGTCCTTCCCACTGCTGACCGCGCTGCGGCTCCCCGTCGGGTTCCCGCCAGGTGATGTGCAGCGAGAGGTAGGCGTCGGTGTTGTACCAGAGCACCAGCCCGGCGGCCTGGGTGAAGGAGGTCGGGTCCGCGTCGACCGTGACGCTGACGGTCGTCCGGTGCTCGGTGAGGGGCTGGCCGATCAGGCTGTGCTCGCGGAGCGATTCAGGACCCTGGCGCCCGCGCAGTCGGATCCATCCCGGTCGTGCGTCCTGGTCGATCCAGTCCCGCGAGGCGGGCGTCCGCAGCGTCCGCCACGGCCAGGGCAGGAGCGACTGCGGAGGCGTCGGACCGGCAGCGGAGTGCGGGACGTCCGGCACGTCGAGTTCGATCCTCGGATGCCAGCCGCCTCCTTTCAGCCGGGGCCAGCCGTCCCGCCACTCGATCTCCTGCAGGGCGCTCTCCCGGCCGAGGGTGTTGAACGCGCCGTCCTCCGTGCGGATCGGTCGGCTGACGAGGTGGCCGAGGTACCAGCGCCCTGACGGCGTCCGGATCAGTTCTCCGTGCCCGGCCTTCTGAAGGGGCAGGTCGAGAGCGTCGCGGGTCGTGAGCAGGGGGACGTCGTCGACCTCGTAGGGTCCGTGGAGTGAACGGCTCCGGGCCATGAGGACCCCGTGCTCGATCCCGGTTCCCCCCTCGGCGAGGGCGAGCACGAACCAGCCGTCGTGATGGATGATCTTGGGTCCTTCGACGAGGTCGGGACGCTGCAGCAGGAGCGAGGTCGGGCCCGTCGTGCGGAGGACCCCGCCGTCGTCCACCAGCTCGGTGAGGACGATGCCGTCGAAGCGGTTCCCTCCGGGGCGGTGGTCGTTCTGGATGTTCACCAGCCAGTGCCGGCCCTCGTGATGGAACAGCGACGGATCGAACCCGAGACCGCTCACACGCTGCGGCTCGGACCACTCGCCGGGGAGACCGTCCACCTCCGGAGCGCGAGCGATGTAGGTCGCGAGGTTGAAGTACGGGCTCTGCAGCGACTCCACGATCGAGTAGACCACCCAGAACACGCCGTCCGCGGAGGAGAGAGCGGGCGCCCAGATCCCGGCCGAGTCCGGGTAGCCCGTCAGCGACCGGCCGGGTGCCGCCGACTCGACTGCACCGTGGAACTCCCACGTCGCGAGATCCCGCGATCGCTGGATCGGGATCGTGGGGAACCACTCGAAGGAGCTGACCGCGAGCAGGTACCAGTCCCCGACGCGGAGGAAGGAGGGATCGGGCGAGAACCCGCGGACCACGGGATTGGCCGTCGTCACCATCACGCCCTCCTGTCGATGTGGAGGACCCGAGCGCTCGGGCCGGGAGCAGTGCGCACTTGCACGAGGCCGTCCGCGGCGCCGATGTCCCACTCGGAGTCACCGCGCGGGAAGGCGATCGTCGGGCTCCCGTCGACGCGGAGGGAGAACTCCGCGGCGTGCTCGCCGCGGTCCCAGACGAACAGCAGCACGTCATCACCGTCACGGAAGCCGACGACGACGAGCTCGTCCTCCCAGCCGGGCAGCCCGAGGGGCCAGAACGGCGTGGAGCGCGCCAGGAGCAGCCGGTGCTCCTTCGCGAAGGCCACCGCGCCGGCGACCAGCGCGGACTGCGACGGCCGCAGCCGGTCGAGGAAGCCCGAGAGGATGAGACGCCCCGGCAGTCCCGTGACGAGGGTGAACACCGTCTCCTCCTCGGTCATCCCGGCGCTCGGATAGGCCCAGTTGCCGCTCTGCTCGGGGAGGACCGCCGCGGGTGATGCGGCGGCGATGACGGGGTAGCGGAGGAAGTCCTGCTGGTCCGACGTCGACTGCAGGTCGTTCTCGACGAGGTAGGCGTAGTCCATCCGCATCGCTCCGGAGGAGCAGTTCTCGAGGATCAGATCCGGATGCCGCTCGCGGATGCCCGTCAACCAGCCGACGAAGGCCCGGCTGTGCGCGAGGAGGCCGTCGCCGGCCGCCGTGGCGTCCCGCTCGGTCCCCGCTCCCGGGTTGATGTTGTAGTCGAGCTTGAGGTATCCGATGCCGTAGTCGTGGACGAGTCCGTCCACGACCGCGTCGAGATGGGCCCGGGCGGCCGGGTGCCGGAAGTCGAGGTGGTAGCGCTCGTGCTCGACGACTCGGGCGCCGAAGCGCTGGAAGAACGCCTCCTCGGGCAGGCTGCTCGCCATCGGACTCGTGACTCCGACCACCTCGGGCTCCAGCCAGGTTCCGGCGATCATCCCGGCTGACCTGATCTCGTCGAGGATCGAGAGGAATCCGCCGTCGAAGCGGTCCGGGTCCTCGGCCCACTCCCCCACCGAGTTCCACCAGTCGCCGGGCCCGGCGAACCAGCCGGCATCGATGCAGAACACCTCGGCGCCCGCCGTAGCCGCTCCCGCGATGAGGGGTCGGAGCTTCTCGCTCGTCGGGTCCCCCATCAGCGTGTTCATGAAGTCGTTGTAGATCACCGGCAGACCGCGGATCCCGCCGTGGCGGGCGACGAGCCACCGCCGGTAGAGCGTGAGCTCGGTCAGCGCCTCGTCTCTCGCCCCGTCGACGACGACCACGGCGGCGGGCGCGGCGGTGAACGAGTCACCGGGGGCGAGGCAGTGGGCGAAGTGGTGCTCGAGGTCCGCGGGACCGGTCAGGCTCAGGAAGCCCCCGTCCAGGGTGGATCCGAGGGACCACTGCCAGGCCGTGCCCGATTCGATCTGCCAGGCGAGGCTCGACGAGGTGCCCGGATCGACGACGACGCCGAGCGGGAGGTGCTCTCCGGTCGGCCAGGCGCCGTGGCTGGTCAGGGCGAACCGGCCCCGGCCGTCCTGCGCGTGGATGCCCAGCGAGAGCGCGGGGACCCGGTCGCGGAGGCGGTCCTCGTACCAGCGGCTCTCGGCCAGCCACTCGCTGTCGGCCCACGCGAGCACCATCGGGTCGAGGTCGGCTTCGGCGTGGCCGATGCCGACCACCGCCGACGTGACGGCCGTCAGAACGACAGGCGCTGAGCCCGCGTTCACGACGTGCTGCGTGATCCGGAGCGCGCGGAGACCGCGCGGCCGGGTGAACGTGCTCACGACGCGCACTCCCGTCCGCTGGTCGGACTGAGTGACGGTCACCTCCACGGCGTCCTCCCGCTCCCTCTCGACGAGGGAGTCCTGCCGGAGACGCTCCCCGACGGCGGAGCGGACGTAGCTCTGGCTCGTCCGAGCGCGCTGCTCGTCGGCGGTGAACACCTCGACGACGGGCCGCCAGGACACCAGCGAGGGGGCGGTGCCGGCGAACCCGCCGAACTCGACGGGGCCGTCGAGCCCTCCCCGAAGGAGGATCCCGGCGTCCGTACCGTCGCCGGCCGACGGTACGGACGTCTGCTGCACGGAGTCCCCGCTCATGCGATCGTCGCGAGCGACTCGGCGGCCACGGGGAACGCGGGCGGGAGTCCGTCGCGCAACCGCCTCGCCTCCTCCAGCACGGCCTCCCCGAGGAGGAGCAGCTCGGTCCCGCGGGACCCGGCGATGTGCGGAGTGACGAGCACGTTCGGGAAGGCGAAGAACGGATGGTCCTCGTTCAGCGGCTCGGGATCCGTCACGTCGAGCACGGCGTCCAGTCGACCGCTGCGCAGTTCCCCGAGGAGCGCGTCCTGGTCGACCAGCGCCTGCCTCGCCGTATTGATGAAGGTCGCGCCGTCGCCCAGGAGGGCGAACTCCCGCCGACCGAGCAGACCTCGCGTCGAGGGCAGGTCTGGCGCGTGCAGGGAGACGACCCGCGACCGCGTCAGCAGCTCGTCGAGCTCGACCTTCTCGACACCGAGCACGGCGGCCTCGTCGTGAGACAGATACGGGTCGGACACCAGCACCCGGTACGAGAACGGGCCGAGGAGGCGGATGAGATGCCGTCCGGTGCGCGACGCTCCGATGATCCCCACTGTGGAACGGTAGGCGCCGATCTGCGGGTACTCGTTCTCGAGGTCGATGGAGGACTGGCGGCGGGCGTACTCCTGCGCGATCGGCAGCACCTTCTTCCCCGCCAGGAGGACCATCGCGAGGGCGTACTCGGCGACCGGGACTGCGTTCGCGTCGGCCGCGGTCGTCACGAGGATCCCGCGGTCCCACACCTCGGGGGTGGTCATGCCCTTCACGGAACCGCCGGCGTGCAGGATCGCTCGCAGCCGGGGCATGCGGTCGAGGACACGACCGTCGACCGCGGGGGCGAACCATCCTGTGACGAGCACCTCGATATCGGCCAGGACCTCGTCGGATTCGCTCGAGTAGTCCGAGACGGTCCGGGTCAGATCGATGTCGACGAGCCGTTCGAGCTCGCGCGCGAGCCGGTCGTCGAACAAGCGGTACTGCAGGTCGGGCTGCATCGCCAATGCCGCTTTCATGCGGATGCTCCTTGTCTTCCCACCGCACAGGGGCGGCGGTGATGGCTGGGTGAGGTGCGAACGGGTGCGCTGAGTGGAACGCGCTCTCTTGGTAGAATTCGCGAAGAATCAGGGGACGAGCGAGGGAATCGATGCCGCAAGAGGGAACCGCTATCCGCACCGGCCCTGCCACCCTGGAGGACGTCGCCGCTCTGGCGGGTGTGTCGAGGGCGACCGCGTCCCGGGTCCTGAACCCGTCCGCCCGGACGGTGGGCGCGGCGAACCGGAAGAAGGTGGAGGCCGCGGCGGCCGAGCTGGGATACGTGGTCAACGCCTCCGCGCAGACCATCGCGAGAGGCCGCTCCGACAGCATCGCGTTCGTCGTGAACGCGATCCCGGACGACTACCTCTCCCCCATCGCCGCCGGCGTCTTCCACGCCGCCGATGCCGCCGACCTCATGGTGACGATGGTCTCCACGAACGAGAGCGCGGCGCGTGCGCGGCGCATCATCTCGGTGTTCCGCGGGCTGCGTCCCCGCCTCCTGATACTCGCCGGCAGCAGGCACGTCGACGACGCTGCCTTCGGACCCGTCGTCGACGAACTCCGCGCCTTCGAGGCCGACGGCGGCCGCGTCGTGGTCATCGGGCAGGTGGGGCTCCCCTTCGACACCGTCTCGATCGACAACGTCGGCGTCGGCCGGGCAATCGCCCGCGCCTTCCTCGACCTCGGCTACGAGCAGTTCACCGTCTTCGCCGGACCGGCCAAGGCCGTCACGCCGCGCGACCGGGCGGACGGCATCCTGGCGGAGTTCGCCGACGCCGGCATCCACCTCCCGCCCGATCGCATCATCACCGGCGCGTTCTCCCGAGAGGGCGGCTACGTCGCGGCCGGCGAGTTCCTCCGGCGCCGCAGCGACACGGAGGCGATCCTCGCGACAGCGGACGCCGTCGCCCTCGGTGCGATCGCCCGCTTGCGCGAAGCCGGCGTGAAGCTCCCCGGCGACGTCGCGATCTCCGGGGTGGACGACCTCCTCGCGCTGCGGGACGTGACGCCCGCGCTCACGACCGTCCGCCTCCCCTGGAACGAGGTGGGCGTGATCGCGCTCGAGCTCGGCCTCGAGCCGGCGCCGACGGACGGGCCCCGCACTCGCACGCTCTCCGGTCATGTCGTCCTCCGGGAGAGCAGCCCCCGCCTCGTCCCCGGCGGGTGACGGCTCGTGACGAGGCCCGGTGAGCGCGCTCCCGATGGCGACCATCGTCGCGCGGAGGTCCGCGCGGTCGCGGAGGGGCAGCGCACTCACCGGTCGCCTCACTTCGCCGCGAGGTAGGCGTTCGCCTGCTTCTCGAGCTCGGCCTGCACCTTGTCGAGACCGGCGGCCTCGACCGCCTTCTTGAGGTCGTCGAGGCCCTTGTCGACGTCGACCGCGCCCGCGTAGAGCGGATTGCCGTACTGCGCCAGCGCCTGGGTGATCTGCGCGTTCTCGGCCTCGACCGGGGCGAGGTCGGGGATGAACGAGGCGAACGGATCCGTCGTGAAGTTCTCGTAGTCCTTCGCCCAGAGGAAGTTCTGCTTCTCGGACTCGGCGATGGTGCTCGAGAGACGCTCGAGCGGGACGCGCCAGCTGAGGGCGTAGCCGGGGAAGTTGTTGTAGTCCGAGATCGACTCGAAGCTGTCCTCGCCCACGGCGTTCCAGTCCTTCCCCTCGACGCCGTACTCCAGAAGGTCGTGGTTCTCGGCGATGGAGACCCAGTCGAGCAGCTGCAGCGCCTGCTCCTGGTTCTTGCTCGCCTTGTTGACGACGACGATGTTGTCGGCCTGGAACAGCTGGTTCGGCTTCGCGTCGAGCCCCTCGGCGAAGGGCATGACGTCCAGCAGGGAGGCGCCGGGCACGGCCTTGAGCAGGCCGGGCAGGTTGGTGGTGGTCGCGGTGCCGTCCGTGATGGCCCAGGTCGAGGCTGCAGCTCCGCTCTGGAACTGGGACTGGACCGTCGCCGCGTCGATGTTGAGCATGTCCGCGTTGATGATGCCGTCGAGGTAGTACTGGCGGGTCGCGCGCAGGGCTTCGACGTACGGCTCGTGCTCCCAGAACGGGACGAGCTTCGAGGACCCGGTGGCGGTGGCGTCGGCGGCGGGGACGAACATGAGCGAGTCGGCCGAGAAGTAGACCGGGATCATGTCGGGCTTCTCCCAGCCCTGACGGTAGAACACGCCCGTGGGTGCGCCGATGGACGAGAAGGTGCTGAGCCGCGCCACGTAGGGGGTGATGCCCTCCTTCTGCTTGACGTCGTACCAGAACTTCTCGAGAGCGTCGTAGGAGTCGATGGTGCCGCCGGCGTACGTGTCCGCGAGGTCCCCGCGCACGCTGTAGTGGTGGATGCGTCCGGCCGAGTTGACCGCCGGCACGCCGTACAGCTCTCCGTCGCTCCAGCGGTTGGCTTCGAGAGCCTCGGTCGAGATCGTCGAGGCGAGGTTCGAGTACGTTCCGGAAGCGAGCTGCGAGCTCAAACCGGTGAGGGCCCCGTCCGAGATCAGCTTCGAGATGTTCAGCCAGCGGGCGCTGAGCGCCGTCGCGAAGTTCTCGCCGGCGGTGAACTTGAGGAGCGACTGGTTGGAGTAGTTCTGCCAGTTGATGAACTCGGGCTTGATGGTGAAGCCCTGGTCCTTCTCGAGCTTCGTGTTGACCGCGGCGAGGACGGCGCTCCAGCCGGTGGGTGCGACGCCCGGCAGCAGCAGGCTGAGCTCGCTCGACGAGCCGGAGGAGCCGCCTCCGCCCGTGCAGGCGGCGAGGGAGAGCAGCGCGGCTGCGCCGGCTCCTCCCGCGAGGAAGCCGCGCCGGGAGAAGCCGCGACCAGCAGCAGTGGTGATCGGTGCCATGAGGAGTTCCTTTCGAATGTGATCGCCGGCTGCCGAGTGCAGGCTCGGTCGGCGGGCCTCCGTGAGGGGGAGGTCGCGTGGGTGGAGAGCTGCGAGAGGGGCGTCAGCCCTTCGTCGCTCCGAGGGTGAGGCCCTTGACGAAGTACCGCTGGGCGAAGGGGTAGGCGAAGAGGATGGGGGCGATCGTCACGACCGTCATGGCGAGGCGGATCTGGTAGGCGGGTGCCGTTCCCGTCTGCGACAGGTTGTTGGCGTTGCCGATGCTCGCGATGAGGTTCTGCAGCACGAGCTGGAGCGGGTACTGGTCGACGTCCGTGATGAACAGCAGGGCGTGGAACCAGTCGTTCCAGTAGGTGACCCCGTAGAACAGGGCGATGACGGCGAGCACCGGCTTCGAGAGCGGAAGCACGATCTGGAAGAAGACGCGCAGCTCGCCCGCGCCGTCGATCTTCGCCGAGTCGAGGATCTCGACGGGGACGGCCCTGAAGAAGGACACCTGCACGAAGACGAGGAAGGGAGCGAGTGCGAGAGGCAGGATCACGGAGAAGAGGGAGTTCTGCAGCTGCAGCACCTGCGTGACCAGGATGTAGAGCGGGACGAGCCCTCCGGTGAAGAGCATGGGGATGTAGGCGAACACGGCGAGCGACGTGCTCAGGCGCGGAAGACCGCGCGCGATGACCCAGCTGATGCCGGAGGTCGCCGCGAGCGCGATCGCGGTTCCGACGACGGTGATGAAGATCGACGCGCCGTACGCCATCCACAGCCGGCCCCCCGCGAAGAGAGTCGCATAGGCCTCGACCGAGAACGGGGTGGGCCAGAACGAGTACCCGGTGCGGGAGAGCACGGATTCGTCGGTGAAGGATCCGGCGACGACCATCCAGAACGGGATCAGGCAGGCGAGAGCGAACAGCGACGTCCCCACGTAGCTGATGATCGTGAACGTCTCCGGACGGCGGCGGGGTCGACTCGGCACGGTCGTCGGCGTCCCCTGGTCATCGGGGACGGCCGTCGGGACATCGGGGGTCAGGACAGTGCTCATAGCAGCGAGGTCTCCTTGGCGTAGCGCCGCTGCACGAGCGTCGCGAGGACGACGAGGACGAATCCGACGACGGACTGGAACAGCCCGATCGCCGCGGTGGTCCCGAAGTCGCCCAGGGTTCTGAGGGAACGGAAGACGTAGGTGTCGATGACGTCGGTGGACGAGAAGAGAGTCCCGTTGTCACCGACGATCGCGTAGATGGTGCCGAAGTCTCCGTAGAAGATGCGTCCGACGCCGAGGACGAGCAGGATCGCCGCGGTCGGCATGAGCAGCGGCGTGGTGATGCGCAGGGCCATCTGCCAGCGCGATGCTCCGTCGATCTGGCCGGCCTCGTACACCTCCTCGGGGATCGCGGTGAGCGCCGCGAGGAAGATCACCGAGAGGTACCCGCCCTGCTGCCACACCTTGACGATGGTGAGGATCCACGGCCACGGACCGGGCTCGGTGTACCAGCTGATCGACGGTGCTCCGAAGACGTTCAGCATGTCGTTCACCATGCCGCCGCGCCCGCCGACCCCGGCGAGGTAGGACTGCAGGAAGATGCTGACCACGATGGGCGAGACGAAGTACGGGATGAAGATCACCGACTGCAGGAACTTCTTCGTCGTCTTCCCGCGGATCTCGTTGAGCATCAGCGCGAGGAGGATCCCGGAGAGGAGCGTCGCTGCGAGGAAGAGGACGTTGAGGAACAGGGTGTTGGCGAGGATCCGGCCGGCGTCGCCCGAGGTGAAGAAGAAGGCGAAGTTGTCGAATCCGACGAACGGCGAGCCGAAGATCCCCGAGCTGACGGAGAAGTCCTGGAACGCCACGATCAGGCCGGCCATCGGCGCGTAGGAGAACACCAGGAACAGGATGATCGCGGGCACCGCGAGGATCACGAGACCGTAGTCCCGCGGCTGGCGTCCCCCGTCGCCGAGGCGCTTGGGCCGGCGACCCTGCTTCCGGCTGACGGCGACATCCGCTCCCAGCGCCGACTGGTGGCCGTCCGTGGTGATGGTGGTCGTCATCGCGTCCACTCCGCACCGGGCCCGCTCGATCCGCGCTCGTGGGCGCGGCACGCGGAAGGCGGCCTCGTTGTCTTCAGCATCATTGCTCCTTGTGGTCCTGGGACGCCGGCCGGTCGGATCTCCTCCGCCGGAATGCGTTTTCCAATAGTGGAGCCGCTCCGTTCCCGATGTCAAGGAAAGCCGCGTAAAATAGCGCCGTGACTGATGGAGAGCGGTATCCAGACGCATCCTACGCCTCCTTGGTGAACTCTCTGCCGGCGGAGTGGGTCCGTGCCGGCGGTGCGGCCCTGCGCGTCCGCCGCTTCCCGGGCCGAGCGGGGCGCCGCTTCGTCCTCGTGCACGGATGGGGCTGCAGCTCGGCGAGCTGGGACGAGTCGATCGAGGGGCTCCTCGACCTGGGCGACGTGGTCACGCTGGACCTCCGCGGTCACGGCGGATCGGAGGCCGGCTCCGCCCGCGCCTCGATCCCGCGCTTGGCGAGCGACGTGCTCGAGGTCGTCGACACGCTCGGTCCGGGCAGGGTCACGCTGATCGGCCACTCGATGGGTGGCGCGGTGGTCACAGCAGCCGCGGTGTCCGAGCCGCGCTCGATCGACTCGCTCGTCGTGATCGATCCCGCCTACGGGGCGGACGACGAGGAGATGGGCAGTGCGCCGGCGCGGCTGCACGAGTACCGAGCCGCCGGTCCCGCGAAGGCCGCGGCCGACGTCGGCCGAGCGTTCTCCTCCGATGCCCCCGAAGCCCTGATCGGCAGGGCGCGGAAGGACCTGCTGCGTGCGTCCCCTCGCGTGCTCGCCGACGCCTTCGAGTCGCTCTACCTCGCTCCGGAGTCGTTCGGCGCGGCTGACGCCGCCGTCGAGTATCTGCGGAGCCGACGCCTGCCGACGCTCGCGCTGTACCCGACCCGCGACCGCGCGGCGACGGAGCACCGCGCTGCCGACGGGAGCGGCCCGGTCTCGATCCGCATCGCCCCCGTCCAGAGCCACTTCCTCCATGAGGAGGCGCCGACATGGTTCGTGTCCACCGTCCGCGACTGGACCGCTGGTGCAGACCTCCCACCTCCGACCCGGTGATCGGGCGACGCTGCCGTTGCCGACGTGAGCGGATGCGCTCCGTGCAGCAACGGCAGCGACGTCTCAGCGGGCAGCGCCAGCGGGAACGGTCTCGTACCCGCCTACCGGGCGTCGTACGGAGCCGTGAGGGTCCGATCCGCTTCACCGGGGCGCGTGATGACGACGGTCGCTGCTCCCGCGGGAACCGTCTTCTTCTTCGTGGGGATGGTCACGCTCTCGGTGGCGCCCGGAGCGATGCTCTCGATCGTCGTCGTTCCGTGGGCCGTCCGGACGACGGCACTCACGGCCGCACTCTCCGGGTTGGTGACGGCGACCACGAGGACGACCTTCTTCTTGACGATCTCCGTGTGCGCGGCCGCCGAGACCATCGGGGCTGCGGGCTTCGCGGTGACGGTCACCGTCGGAAGGGTGACCGAGATCCCGTCGACGGTCGCGGTGACGGTCGCCTCCCCGGGTTCGGCAGCGGCAGTGAGTGGTGCGTGCTCAGCGCGTCCGGAGGCATCGGTGGTGCTTGTCGACGTCGTTCCTCCGTCGGTGAAGCGTGCCGCGCCGTCGACGGTGAAGAGGACGTCGCGGCCTGCTGCGGGCGAGCCGTCGGCGCGATGTGCTTCGATCCCTCGAGCGGCGATCGCGGTGCCCGCCTCGACGGTCTGGGGCGACCCCGTACTGATGGCCGAGGTCGCCAGTGCAGGGTCGGGGAGGGGCGCGATCGCGCCGAACAACCGGATCTCGGCGATGTTGATCCAGGTGTTGTTGGCGATCCTCAGATACCGGAACGGAGCCGGGTCGGCGTTGGTCAGCGCCAGCTCCTGCCAGGCAAGCGTTCCCTTGGCCGAGGTGGTGATCGTCGTCCAGGAGGTGAGGTCGGTCGAGGCCTCGAGGTGCAGGCTCGAGGCCCGGCTGGTGCCGTTGGAGTCCTGGCGCACGAGCAGCTCGACGCGTTCCAGGTCGAAGTTCTCGTCCTCTCCCGCGTCCATCACGAGGTAGTAGGCACCGCCCACCGCGCCGATGTCCGAGAAGGTGCTCGCCACCGAGTCGGTCATGCGCTGCAGGTGCACGGTCTTCGCCGTCTCGGCCGTGCCGGTGAGGCCGATCGTGGTGACCCGCGAGGGGAGATCCGAGATCAGACGGTCACCGGTGCTGACGGTGACCGTCGATCCGTCCGTGGTGGTGGTCGATGGTCGACCTGCCGCTCCCCCGGCGGTGGTGTACTCGACCCGCGACGCGACCCTCGATCCCAGTGCGGCCGTGGCGGGGACGACCGCGGATGCACTCCACGCCGTTCCGGATCCGGTGACAGCGGCAGGGACTCCCGCGAGGGTGACGCGGACGCCGGCGAGGGGCTCGGTACCGGTGATCGCCAGAGTGACGGTGTCTCCGGCAACGGCGAGCTTGGGAACGCTGTTGCTGCTCGTGAGCGTCGAGGTGGCGATGAACGACGCCGGTGGCGCGACATGGGTGCCGAACAGTCGTAGTTCCGCGATGTTGATCCAGTCGCCGTTCGCGATCTTGAGGTAGCGGAACGCGGAGGTGCTGCTCACCGCGAGCGTCTGCCAGTCGAGAGTGGCGGTCGCGTTCCCCGTCAGCGTCGTCCACGTGGTGAGGTCGTTCGATCCTTCGAGGTGGAGGCGTCCCGCGCGGCTGGTGCCCCAGGAGTCCTGGCGGACCTGCAGCTCGACTCGCGAGAGTGCGATCGAGCCGCCCTCGCGAGTGTCGAGGATCGCGGCGAACGCGCCGTTGTCCTGCCCGATGTCGGAGAAGGTCGAGCGGTCGCCGTCGAACGTCTTCGCGATCTGGGAAGCGCGACTCGGGTCGAGCTCGCCGGCGGAGTTGATCGTGTCGACGATGCCCGGAAGCCCGCGGATCATCGTGGTCTCGTTCGAGAGGAACAGTGTGGAGCCGTCGGACGTCACGACGAGCGGATCGGCCGAGGTCCCGTCGGCGAGACGGTATCCGATGCTGAACGCGACCGGTCGCCCGGACGTGACATCAGCAGGCAGGACTGCTGTCGCGGTCCAGGAGCGCGGGCCGCCCGAGATCGTCGCCGCGGCCCCTTCGATCGTTCCTCGGACGTCCGTCACGTCCTGGGACGTGGTGAACGAGAGCGTGACGGTGTCACCGTTCGCCGCCCGCCCCTTCGACGAGTTCGAGGACGTGATCGTCGCGGAGGAGACCGCGGAGGCGGCTTCGACCCGTTCGCCGTCGATCCGGAACTCGCCCACGCTGAGGATGCCCGAGAAGTTCGAGTCCTGGAGCTTGAGGAAGCGGAAGGACGAGTCCCGGTGCTCCTGGGCGACAGCGAGGGTCTCGTTCGCGTTCGTGTTCGTCGTCGAGGCAGGGGTCAGCTTCGTCCAGGTGACGTTGTCGTTCGATCCGTAGACAGCGGTACCTGCCAGTCGGCTCCCCCACAGGTAGCGGGCCTGGAGGCTGAACGCATCGGCTCGGACGCGGTAGGCGGTTCCGAAGTCGAGCGTCATCGAGTCGACCGAGAGGTCCCCGGAGAAGGTCTCGGCGTCGAAGTCGAGCAGGTTGCCCAGCTTCGCGGACCCGATGGACGAGGTGGCGATGTCGACGTAGTCGAGAGAGCCGTCGGAGGCGCGCGGGGAGAGCAGGGCGAGAGCGGCCGTCGCTTCCTGGAGTTCGAGCAGCGCAGCGTCGAACGCACTGCTGCTGCCGGAGGCCACGAGAGCGTCGGCGGCGGCGAGGGCGCTGTCGTAGGCCGTTCGAGTCGTCGAGGTGTACACCGCCTGCTCGTCGAACGCTGCTCGTGCACGGGCGATCGCGGCGGGCCGATCGGCGACGACCTCGATCGTCACCGCGAGGGCGGCTCCGGTGGTTCCGTCGTCCGCCTGCACGACGAGGCGGGACGTGCCTGGAGCGTTCGGAGTCAAGGTCAAGGCTCCGGTCGAGCCGTTCAGCACGGCGCCGCTGGGCAGGTCGTGGCCGGTGTAGGCGAGGGAGCCTCCCGGATCCTTCGCGGACAGGTCGGCGCTCAGCGCCTGCCCCTGCACTCCGATCACCGTGGTCGACGCACCGCGGTCGAAGACCGGCGGAGTCAGGGTGTCGCCGGCCTGGACGTCGACCTTGTCCAGGTCAATGGCGCAGTCGGCGTCGCTGCTCGTGCAGCTGCTCGTGAAGGCGTAGTACGCGAGGTGGTTGTCGCCCATCTCGGGAAGCGGGACGACGGACTGATTCATGTCGTAACTGATCCAGCGCCACTGTCCCTCCGTGTCGGGGATCGTGACCGTCTGGTACGGGTCGACGTCGGGGAGCCTGCTGACTTCGAGAGTGGCCGGCTCGGTGGTTCGCACGCGGACACCGACGGGGCTGAAGGAGATCCGGGGGCCGTAGACGAGCGAGCGGACGGCGACGACCGTCCCGTCCTCACCGGGCATCACTCGGAGGACTGCTCCGGAATCGACGGCAGTCGCGTCACCCGAGATGACCGATCCCTTCTGCTCAAAGGTGACGGGCGACCCGTTCTGAGGGGCGATCACATCGGCCGAGGCGGCGTCGGGAAGCGCGAGCCAGTACTCGGCGCCGGGCATGCTGCCACCCCAGAAGGTGCGCCGGCCGTCGGTGTCGCCGCTGACCGCGGTTCCGATCTCGAGGCTGGGGAAGTTGTAGAACATCGCAGGGTCCTGCTGCTCGTGCTGCTGGGCGACGTACGGAGCGATGGTCGCGACATCGACGCCGAGCTCGCGCGCGTAAATGTTGTAGAGCTCGCTGAGCGAATCGGACCAGCGACCGCGGTACCACTGCGAGAGCTTCGCCGGCCCACCGGTGATGTCCACGAAGGGGACGTCGTAACCCATCATGAAGCCCACGAACTGGTTCACTCCGCGCAGGAGCCGGTAGTCCTTAAAGGCGTACGGAGAGACGGCGTCGGCCGCAGTCGAGGCGGTTCCGTCCTCCGGGTCGACCTTCGTGCCCTGAGAGTCCACGACGCGGGCGAGCGCGGTGAGGATGTTCACATCGCCGCCGCCGTGCGCCTGGTCTCGTGCCATCTCCTGGTGCTGCACGAAGGAGTAGCCGTAGGTGTTGTAGGGCGCATCGGCTGGGATCTCGCGGAAGATGCCGGTCAGTGCTCCGTTGATCGCCGGGTCAGGGGCGGTCGAGTTGACGGTGAACCACTCGACGCTCTCGTCGTAGCGGGCCCTGTCATCGCGGAAGATGTAGCCAGCCATCGCACCCAGCAGCGGGATGCTGAACTGGTTCATGTAGTAGCTGTTGTCGTGCAGGATCGACTCCGTCATCGGGACGATGAAGTTGTCGCTCAGCTTCGCCTGGTCCTGAGCGCTCCACTCGAGCGGGTACGACGACGCGCCCTGCGTGAAGGTGGACGAGCGGATCAGCTCTGCCGCGGCGACGAGCTTGTAGAAGACGATGCCGGTCTTAATGTACGAGTCCGGGTAGCGGACGTAGCCGGAAGGGTTCATGTTCTCCCACACCCGAAGGATCCGCAGCGCATTCTCCCGATAGACCGCATCTCCGGTGAAGTAGTAGAGGACGGCCTGGGTGTAAGCGCCCTCCGCATCCGTCCAGAGGCGGCTCGAGTCGGACGCGTCGTCGTAGCGGGCGTCAGCCGGAGTGGTGTCCGAGGACCCGAGATTCGCTGAGCGCAGCGTCCGAGACGCGAAACTCGAGGAGAGCATTGCCGAGTAGTAATCGGTCCAGGGCGCCTGACCGGCGAGGAGCTTCGCCCGCGTGCTCTCCAGCTCCGGTGCGGTCACGCCAATCGCAGGGTGCTTGAGGCCGGTCGGTCCGGTCGACGTGACAAGGCTGATCGCGGTCGAGATGGACGGAGCCTCAGCGGCCGCGGCTACCGGTGCAGTGCCGACTAGCCCTGCTAGAAGAGCGGCGAGAAGAACGAACACGGACGGAACCCGCAGGATTCGTCGGCGGCTGAGGGTTTTCATGCAGATCCTCCGTTGGATTGTGCGCGCACCTTCGCAGCGCCGGTTAAGGAAAGCGCTCTCCGTCTACCGTTGTCAAGGGCGCTCGTTGCCTCCACTGCGCTACGTTTTTCTGGAGCGCACTCTCCACAGGGCCTTTTGTAGGACAGAAGACTGCCCATCGTGGCTCAGCTGGTCAGTGGAAGCGTGAAGCGTCAAGCCTTCGGAGGGAGGACTGTGTCGACACCGACCTGGCTCTCTTTGTCACGGTGACCTCACAAAATCTTCGGCCGAATATCGGTCGTCACTTCTGCAGATCTGGCGAAAACATGCCCCTTGGTGGCTCGACGTAGGGAAGCCTCTCTCCGGTCCGGTTCTCGTCGGTCGAAGTCGCGAACGGTCCTGTATGGGAGAGCAGGACTCTCATGTGCGGGTCGAGGTGATTGATCCAGTAGGCGCTGAGGTCGGCAGGGCTCGTGCGAACCTCCTCCCACATCCGCCAGAGCGCTTCGATGCGGGTCAGCGCCTCCACGCTGCCCCACCACTCGGCTGCCCACCGCTCTCCGCCGTTCTGGCCCTTGGCCGTCACGCGGCGTCGGTAGGAGGGCAGGAGGAACTTCCGCACCCACTCGTCGGCCGAGCCGAAGTACGTCGGTGGCACCTCGTCCGCCGCGGCCTGCGCCGACTCCGGTTGCACGTCGACAACTTGAGCGGGTGCCGAGAGCGGATCCGGCTCGACGTCGAACACGTCCTCGTCGCTCATCACGCGCTCCGGTTCTCCGAGCCCTGCTCCACGTCGAGCTCCGCCGCTGGCTGCGCCTCGAGCGGAGGCATCACCGTCACGACGGGCGACACCGGCGCGGCGTTCGCCGGTCCGCTGCTCGCGTCGTGCGCGGCGATGGAGGCGTTGATCGCGGCGACCTGCTCCTTGGGGCCGTTGTACCAGGGCACGGTGTCGACGAGGGCGGCGCGGGCGCCGGAGGAGAGCATGATCGCGCGGCCGCGGCCCATGCTGGTGAGGTCGGCGACTTCGAGGATCTTCTCTCGCCGCAGTGCTGAGGTGGTGGAGCGGACGCCCTTGTTGTAGCTGGCGGAGGTGGTCTCCTTGTCGTAGGTGCCGATCAGCTCGGAGAGGGTGCGCAGGAACTCGTCTTCCGCGACTCCGCCGGCGTACAGCTTCACGTTCGCCGCGGACCACAGCTTGAGCATGCCCTCCTTGCCGAACACGCCGACGCCCTGCGACCAGGACTGGAACACGGCCATGATCGGGATCCCGCGCGAGCCGTAGTGCGAGTACAGGTCGGGGAGGTCCTTCCACCGGCAGACGTTCGCTGCCTCATCGAGAACGGCCACGAGCGGCGTCGCGAGGCGCCCGCCGCGCGAGCGCGCGGCGTGCTCCTCCGCGGCCTCGATCGTCGCGGCGGTCAGGGCGGTGACGAGGGGGCCGGCGGTGCCGGCGCCCTCCTTCGACAGCGAGTACAGCGTCTGGGTCGACGTGACGAACGTCTCCGGGGCGAACTGCGGGCGGGTGTCGTTCGGGCGGGCGTTCACCCAGTCGGCGGTCGCGGCGCTCTTCAAGCACACGGCCATGCCCTGCGCGGTCGAGTAGATCCCGTCGCGGGCTTTGTCGGCGGTGTTCATGATGCCGCGGACCGCTCGCGCGTTGGTCGGGTAGCCGTTGTCGTGCAGGAGCTCGACGGGTGTCTCGTCCTCGACGGAGGTCAGCCAGAGCAGCACGTCGCTGATCGGCCGGTTGCCGGCCGCGGCCGCGAGCAGCAGGTCGGACAGCAGCTCTTGGCCCTTGCCGTCGAAGTAGGCGTCTGTCTTCGCGTTCATCGCCCGGGTACCGGAGGCGAAGTGCGTCGCGAGCTTCGCGGCTTTCGTGTCGTCGGTGACGTAGGAGAGGGGGTTCCACCACCAGGTCGCGTCCTCGAACGCGACGCGCTGCGGGTCGAACACCCACACACGGCCCTTGGCGGCGCGGACGTCCCTGGTTGCGTCGAGCACGTCGCGCTTGTTCGACGTCGTGACCACGGCGCCGGGGGCGGCCATGATCGCGGGGATGACGAGGGAGGTCGACTTGCCCACGCGGGGGCCGGCGATCAGCAGCATCATGTCCTCGAACGAGGCGTAGAGCATCTGCTTCCCCAGGTGCAGCCGGCCCACCGGGACGCCGGGGTTCTCAGCGACGCCGAGGCGGGCGGACTTCTTGAGCGCCTGCTTGCGCATCATCGGCGCCAGATCGCGCGGCGTCGCCATGTATCGGGCGGCGTGGTCGACGCTCGAGCGGTTCTTCCGTCCGAGCGAGCGCATCCACACGAGCCAGAGGCCGACGAGGACGATGACCGCGACGGCGGCCGCGGCGATCATCGTCGCGGACGTCGACCACACCACTCGGCCGCGGAACAGGCCCGAAATGATTTCGAACGGATCCGAGGGCAGGCCCTCGTTCACACCGTCGAGCTTGGAACCGACCGCGACGGCCACCCAGACGATGCCGATAGCAGCGATCGCCGCGAGGGCGGCGCCGAGCATCAGGGCGTCGTTGCCCGTCTTGCCTGGCTCGCGGCGGCGGTTGTTGGCGGTGGCGCTCATGCGGAATCCTCCGTGTAGATCGGGCCGGCCCATCGCGGCGTGCGGTCGTCGGCGGATGCTTGCTTTGAGGTCCCCCAGGAGAGGACCGCGAGGCCCCGCTCTGCGAACGAGCGGGGCAGGTCGGTCGTGTGGAACCGGTGATCGCCTGGTGCCGCCCGTTGGCAGGCCCAGAGGTAGCCCTCGAACGCGAGCGTCGACGGGCAGCTCACGCGATCACTCGATCCCACTGGTCCCAGGCGACGAAGCTCGCCAGGAGCGCGACGCCGGCCCAGCAGACGGTGAGGAGGAACCGGTCGCGGTCCGCGGTCCGCTGACGGGCGCGGATCGCGCTGACGATCGCGGCGCCGGCGGCGCCGGCTGCGACGCAGCTCGCGCCGAGCGCGACGAGGACGCTCACGGCAGGATCTCGACGTTCACGGGATCGGTGGGCAGCGGTTCCGCTGCGCGGCCGGCGCGGGAGGTCGCGTGCCAGAGCTTGTTGGTGTCGTTGACCTCCTTCTCCGCCGCGGTCAGCTCGACGCGCACCGGGATCCCGGGGCGTCCGCCGACCTTGATCAGGAAGCGGCCGCGGCCGGGAGGCTCGGACTCGTGCCCGGACACGGGGTCCCAGGCGGGCGGGTCCTGCCAGGAGGTGAGCATCCCCTGCTCCGCGATCGACATCGGCACCGCCGACGTCAGCAGCGGCATCTCCGCGCCGGGGAGGCCACCGCAGATGACCATGCCGGAGCGCTCCACGAAGCCCTTCGCCTTCATCTGGTCCTCCTGGGAGGCCAGAGCGAGGAGGTCCGACATCGTGTGGCTGATCATCGCGAGGCCCACGCCGCGGGCGCGGTTCAGGCGGGTGAGGGCGTCGACGCGATCGACCATGCCCTTGCCCGCGCGCAGCGCCCGCCACAGCTCGTCCAGGATCACGAAGTAGTGCCGCTGCGGTTCGAGCTCCGCGTCCGCGAGGGCGGCCGCGACGTTGACGGTCCCGAATCCGGCGGACCAGCAGGCGAGGAGGATCGCGGCCTGGAGGTCGCCTTCAGAGTCATCGATCGAGGACACGTCGTAGACGACGGGCCGGTCCCGGCGCATCGGCGTGGTCGTCTGCTTCGAGAACACCTCGCCCAGGCGTCCACCGGTGGTGAGGCCGATGAGGGAGGCTTCGAGGTTCTCGGTGACGTCCTTGTACTTCTCGATGTCGCCGCGGTCCAAGGCGACCTGACGAATCTCGTCCGGCGCCTCCTGGATCACGCGCAGCAGGTCCGCGAGGACCGGCACTCCCTGGTGGTGCTCGTCCAAGTACTTCAGTGCCCGGTCGATGATCGTCTCTTCGCGGTCGCTCGGCGGCTGGGAGCGGAGGATCGTCAGGAGCGCTGCGACCATCGTGTGCCGGCGGCCGTGAGCGTCCGCGAGGACCTGGTGCGCGAGGCGCTGCACCTTCGCGGCGTGCGTGCGCAGCCGGCCGACCTCCGCGATCATCGCCGCGGTGTCGTCGGAGACGCCGAGCGCGTCGACCTGGTGCGCGAGCTCGCCGGCTCGCTCGAGCGAGCGGTCGGCCTCGTCACGGAGGCGCTGCGCCGCCTCGGACGCCTCGCCGGGATCGAGGATGTTCAGGTACCCGCGGCCACGGCCGAGAGGGATGACCTGCCCGTCGAGGGCTTCGATCAGATCCACGTAGTCCGGCTTGAGGTCGCCCAGCACGAGGGGGATCGTGCCGTACCCGGCGAGGCCGGCGGCCATGCGGCGGGTCAGCGAGGACTTCCCCAGGCCGGGCTTGCCGAGCACGAACATCGACGGGTTGCTGATGAGGTTCGCGCGCTGGAACCAGCTGATCGGGTCGCAGCAGACGGAGGCGCCGGTGGAGAGGTTCTTCCCCAGCGGCACCCCGATCATCGGCGTACCCGTCCCGACCGAGAACGGGTAGAGCCCGCACACCTGCACGGTCGTGCCGCGGAACTCATCGGCGGCCGTGACGTTGACGGCCTCGCCGCCTCCGCGGCCGAGCCACCCGCGGGTCGTCGGCCGCAGAGGACGGCGCAACGCGGTCCCCTGGGCCTTCTTCTTCCCGCCGTGCGGGATCTCGACCTTCTTCCCCTCCCGGCGCCTGGTGCGCGGGCGGGTGCGCTCACGAGCCAGTGTCGGCCGCTGCGCGACCGCCATCACCGGACCCTCGCTCTGTGCTCGAGCAGCTCGCCGCGAGGGCGCCGTAGTGGCGGCCGCGGGCTGCGCGGACGAGGAGACAGCGCCGGAGGGAAGACCGTCGACGGGCAGGTCCTCCCCCGTGGTCTCTCCGTGCGCGGCGGTGACTGCACCGTCCGGCAGGACGTCCTCGCCGGGCTCGAGCTCGTTGTCGCTGTTCGAGGAGCACAGGCGGGTGATCAGGCTCACAGGGACTCCCTCACTTCGGTGGGCAGGCGCAGGTGGCGCGGGAGCACGAGCCCCAGCGGCAGGCCGGCGGCGAACACGGTGTCCTGCGATCCGAACGCCGGCCGTACCCGCAGCCGCGCCGCGGCGGTCAGCGAGTCGATCGCCGCGCGGGCGTCGGCCTCATGCACGGGATCGGTGGTGGTCGCGGTGACGATCAGGCCGAAGTTGAGCAGGCCGGCGCCGGCCGCCTCTTCCGCCGCGGTCGCCTGGGCGGAGCGGGTGGAGAGGGTTGAGCGGGCGGTGGGCTTGGTGGACGCGGAGCTGTTGAACTGCGCCGCGTTCAGGTCCGCCTCCACGATCGCCGCGGCGCGGGCCGGGTCGATGGGGCGGTAGAGGAGGGTGACGCGCTTGCGGGCGACGTCGCGGTGCGGAGCGAGCAGGCGGGCGAGGATCCCGGACTGCACGACTCCGCGCGGTGGGGAGGTCATCGTCCACGACGTCGACACGGCGCCGTCGTGCCGGTACGAGTCCCACCGGGACTCCGCGGCCGCGGGGCCGACGTCGGTCCAGGACAGCTCCGGAACGTCGCCGGAGGCGCGGGCCTCATCGATCAGGACGGCGGCGGCGGGGTCGTAGGCGACCCGGATCACCTCGCACAGCTCCTGAGCGCCGAGCGGCCGCGCAGCGCCCGCACCGGTCGCGGCGAGGCTCGTCGTCAGGCCAGGCAGGCGGGCAGCGAGGTCGGCGGCGACCTCCTTCGCGTTGCGGCGCTTCCCGCCGATGCGAGAGAGCGAGGAGAACGTGATCGCGACGTAGGCGCGGATCGTGGCCGACCCGACCGGGTAGCTGCTCACGACCTCCGAGAGCATCGCTCGAGCGAACTCCGGTGCGTCGGGGTCCATCGACCCCTCGACTTCCGACCGCAGCCGCGTGCCTGTGTCGGGGGCAGTCTCGACGGTGACGGAGGCTGCTTCGATGCCGGGCTCGTCTCCGAGGTTGGAGAGCCAGATGCCGTACTCCGCGACCTGGTTGTTGACCTGTTCCTGATCCACCAGCGCGGCGCCGTCCGGCTCCGTGGCGATTACGACGGTGTAGTGCTTGGTCGAGGGGACGTGCACGAGAGCGAACCGGCGCCCGTGCGAGTCCTCGTGCTCGGAGAGCTGCGACGCCGCAGCAAGTCCCGGGAGCTGGAACGTGCCCCACTTCGCCCGGCCCGCGGGGCCGGAACGGTAGATGTTCGCTCCCTTGGCCTTCGTGCGCATCCAGTTCACGCGATTCACCGTCCTTCCGAGGGCGCTCTGCCCGTGCTTGTCCTTCACCGACACCGTCAGCAAGATCCCGCCGAAGATCGCGGCGACGATCAGCGCGGCCCCAAGTCCCGAGAACATCGACGCGATGATCGAGGAGAGGATGCCGAGAAACAGCACCCCGGTGGCGAGCTGCCCGAGGCCGCCGAGTCCCGCAGTCTGCGGGCGGCGCCAGTTGCCGTAGGTCCGCGGCGCCTCAGCGCTGCGGGTGGGAGTCGTGGTGGTCATCAGTTCCCGCTCCCGTTGCCGCCGGTGGCGTCCTCTGTCGCGGCCTTGACCGCTCCCGTTGCTTGCTTCGCTCCCTCAGCGGCCTTGCTCGCCGCCATGACGCCGATTCCGATAGGACCGCCAGCCGCGGCCGCGGCAGCTCCGCCGCCTGCTGCAGCGACACCTGCCGATGTCGCTGCGCCACCGGCCGATCCGCCGACTGCAGCTCCCCCGCCGGCGGCGGAACTCGCGCCGCCAGGAGCGGAAGCCGAAGCGGGCGATCCCGTACTGCCCGCGGAGGCGTTGCTTCCGGTCGGCGCCGAACCGAATCCGCCGCTACCGCCTGGAGCTCCCCCACCTCCCCCGCTGTCGCCACCGGCGCGGGAGCGGATCGCACCGGTGGCGATATCGCCAGCGCCGCTTACCGCGGCGGCGCCGAGGAGCAGGCCTGCCCCTCCCCCGCTGCCGCCGACAGAGGAGACCGCGGGGACGAGGAATCGCATCAGCGCGGGCAGAGCCACGAGCGCGATGAGCATCAGCGCGAGACCGGTGACGATCTGGAACAGCCCCGTCCCGTCCGACTTGAATAGGTCGGTCCCGGTCATCCGGAACGCGATCGCGTAGACGATCGCCGCAGCGGGCTTATAGAGGATGAATGCGAGAGTCCAAGCCATCGTCTTCTTGAACCACTGCTGCCCGATCTCGGTGTTCGTCGCAGCCGCGGCGATCGGGAAGATCCCCGCGAGGACGACGAGCATCGCGCCGCGGAAGATCATCAGCGCGACCTGGATATAGGTCATCAGGACCGCGAGGATCCCGAGGAGGAACAGGCCGATGAGTCCGATGCCCGAGGTGGCGGTCAGCGAGATCATCGCGAAGACGTTCGTGCCGAAGCAGTTGCTCTCGCCGTTGGTGACGTCACAGTCGGTGGAACGGTTGAGGATCCAGACGGAGAACTCATCACCCGCCTGAGTGGCAAGGCGGATCACGACGAGCCCGGCTCCGGCCACAGCGATCAGCGTCAGCACGGACCGGGCGAGGGTGCGCAGCTCGGCCGCGCGCTGAGTCCAGATCATGCGGCCTGCGGCGACGAGGATCGAGAGGATCGCGAGACCGCCGGCGTACCACTCGAGCTGCCCTTGCACCCAGCCGACCACGCTCGAGGACTCGTTCAAATGCATTGCCAGCGGCAGGAACCCGGTCACGAGAGCGGAGGCGGAGGACAGGATAATCACGGCCAGGAGGATGACGCCGATGCGTCCGAGGTGCGCTTCGCCATCTCCGTAGCGGCGTCGAGCGGACATCATCACGCCGGCAACGATCAGAGACATGACCGCGAGACCGGCGGTGACCCACGTCACGTAGCCGAGGATCGTCTCGAACGCCTCCGGCACCGGCGGCGCTCCACCGCCGTTAACGCCGCCTCCCCGGTCGACCACAGTCACCGGGGAGGGAACATTCACCCAAAGCGTGCCGAGCGACACGATCGCTTTGCCGTAGCCCTCCAAGATGTTGTTCACGAACTGCTGCAGCGCATCGTTCGATGCCTGCGAGACGACGTTGCCGATGCCTTCTGATGACCAGCAGACGACGTCCCATGGCTTGCAGGCTTCGCCTGCGGGTGGGGTCACTGTCATTCGGTACCTGTCCAAGGGATATAGCCGCCGAGGTTCTGCAACGCCGACGGGCGGAAGGGCGGCTGACCGTCATCGGTCAGGACCGACTTCCAGTCGCCGTCGACCCACTGCACGGGAGCGGGGAAGCTGAGGAGCTGATTGGCGTTGGAGCGGAAAGCGATGTCGATCGTGGCTTCGTCAGCGGTGTACGAGCTCACGCGGAAGCCGACGATCTGCACGCTGCCGCCGGTATTGCTCTGTGGAATGTCCGCGGCGATCGCCGCATCACGCCCCGCTCCGGGTGCGGTCTGGCGATCGAGCACAGGGTCCGCAAGGCGTCCGTCCGTGCCCATCGCCCAGAGGTTTGCGACGGAGAAGAGTGCGCCTTCAACGGTGTGGGCGTAGCAGCTGCGCAGGCCGTCGTCCTCGATCACGCCGGGGCCGGCGGTGTCCGAGGAGGGGGCGGCCATCGTGCCGACGATGGTCCACTCGGTGACGGGTGCGGCGGTGAGAGTGCCGCTTTCGTCGTAGCCGGGTAGTTCGCAGACGCTCGCGGCGTCTGCCTGAATCTCGGTTGTGGCGGAAGCGGTAGGTGTCGCGGAGGCGACGGGAGTGTTCTGCCCGTCGCCTCCGCCCAGAGACGTGACGGCGACCAGGATCCCGGCCAGTACGAGGATCCCGACGATGATCGTTCCGAAGATTAAACCTCGCCTGGTGAACGGGTTGCGCTGCTCCGTGTCGCTCATGACGTCATGCCTTTCGTTGGTGGTGCGGTCTATGTCCTTCGGACGCTACGCACCCATCAGGAAGCCGACGATTGGGAACGCGGCGGACACGACGATCACGCCGACGAGGAGGCGGCCGAGCCAGCCGCCGATCTCTCCGCCCTCGCCGCGGCGGGCGGAGACGGTCATAGTGACGCCGAGGACGATCAGGCCGACGACGGCGACGCCGAGACCGACCCACTTGGCCCAGCCCATGGTGGTGGTGAAGGCCTCGAACCCGGGAGGCATGCCTCCAGGGCCTGGGTCGGGGACGACGGCGCCGAGGCTGCCGGCGGCGGTGATCAGCTCGGTGGTGAGAGCGAGTGCGGACATGAAGTGCTCCGTTTCGTGTGGTGGTGGTGCGGGGTGTTCGGTTCCGCCTGGTGGGGCTCCGAAGTTGTCCGGTTATCCGGTGGTGAGGGGTCCGTCGGCATAGGCGACGTCGAAGTGCAGGTGGTTCGGGGTGTCCGTGAACTGGGTGATGTGCTCGTAGCTGGTCGAGCGGCACTGGATCTGTCCGGCGCGCGAGCCCGTCGGGACCTGGGGGTCGAGGACGCTGAGGAGCTTGAGCGCGTTCGGATCGCAGCCAGTCGTTGCGGTGTCGTCGAAGGAGAAGAAGTCGACCGCGTTCCCGCCACCGTTCATCCAGTGCGAGGAGCCGGTGCCGGCGCCGAGGAGCGAACCGGTGCACTGGCGGTTGAGGTCCGAGACGCCGACCGAGGGGAACGTGTTCAGAGCGATAGTGATCACCTGGAGGATCCGCACGTCGATGCCGCAGTTCTCTTTGGCGGTCCCCGCGGCCATGTCGCGGATCTGCTGCGCGTAGCGGTCCTCGAGCAGGCGCAGCCGCCCCTCCTCAATCGCCGTGACGAGCCCGGCCGCGAGGGCCTGCGCGTCACCGGAGACGGCCACGCATCCACCGACCGGCGCGGGAGTCGCGGGCGCGGTGCCGGTGGGCGTCGACGGGACGCCGACTGCGGCGGTGGTCGCCGTGAATGCGGTCGTGCTCCTGCCGAGGCCGTTGAGGTAGATCATGATCGCCACGGCGTCGGACCGGTACTTCGTGTAGTGGTTCGGATCGGCGTTGCGCTGCACCTTGTTGATCGCGATCGAGGGCTCCATCGACTGCCAGCCTTCGACCTGCATGAGGCGGTCATAGAAGAAGCCAGCCGAGGCCGTGGGATCCATGCGCTGCTCGAAGGTGCCCCAGCTCGACTGCTGCTGGAACAGACCGATCGAGTCAGCGACCGAGCCGTCCGGGTTGATCGCACCGTCCCCGTAGTTGATGTTCACGAGCGAGGACTCCCCGATCGCCGTCTGCACGCCGAGGATCTGTCCATCGGCGCCGAGGCCCTTCGCGGCTCCCGCGTTCACGATCAGCGCGGCGTTGACGAGCTGGTCGTGCCCGTAGGCGCCGACCTTCGCGTCCGCGAGGATCGCGGACACGTTCACCGGTCCTCCCCCAGGCAGGCATGCCGCGTTGGCGTCTCCGGCGGCGCCGAAGAACAACAGCCACAGCAGCAGTGCGATCGCGAGAAGCGGTGCCAGGACCGCCGCGAGAACCCCCATTCCCTCCTTCGCCACCGGGCTACTCCGACGCCAAGGGGGTGATCTGCTCGACAGCCCAATGACCTGTCTCGACGGTGCGGTGGACGTACACGGAGTACTCCCCCGCATCCGTGGGAACCACGATCCGCATCGTGAAGGCGCCGTCCCCGTCCCGGACCGACGCAGCGCCCGTCAGGGTCGTGCAGGGCACGTTCGCCGGGTCGACTGTCTCGTAGGCCACTGCGGCCTGCTGGCTCAGGAACGGGTACAGCTCGCTGATCCAGGTGTCGTAATTCAGGGTCGGCCGGCAGAACGCGGTCACCGCGTCGGTCGCGAGGCTGGTGGTAGAAGTCTCCGCAGAGGCGTCTTGGGTGATTTCCGCATCGCTCGGCACCGCCTCAGTAGGAGCGGCGCTCGGCGTCGTTGTTGTCGGCGGCGCAGGAGTCGATGCCGCAGAAACCGCCTGCGATGAGCTGATGTCGGCCGGTGCGGCTTCCGTGCTCGCCGTGCAGGCCGCGAGTCCGCAGAGCGACAGTGCTACTGCGCCTGCGATCGGCGTCAGCCTTGTTCCGGTCACGCTGTTTCCCCTCGTCGTGACGAGGTTGGCTCGCCACCACGAGCCTAATCACTTTTCGAGTTAGTCACCACGCTAGATGTGGTGGCAACCAAGCTGCGTGTTAGGGTGTACAGAACGCTGCGAGGGTTTTGTTTCTTAGTGCGCCATCATTGGTGCATGCCCGACTCCTCGCCCATGCCGATACCTGACGGGGTGAAAGTGGCGATACGTGTCATTGGGGACGAGATCAACCACCGCATCCTGTGGTTTCTGCTTCACCTCGATCAGCCCGAGCGCGGCTCCTACTTCGGCCCCATCCGCAAGCAGGTGCCGGAGAAAACGGCCGAGACCGTGCGCCGTCACCTTGTGCAGCTCGAAGACGCGGGAGCGGTCATCGTTGACACCCCCGTCGCTGATCGGCCGGGCCGAACCGTGCTCTATCGGGCGGATAAGGCGTTCATCAAGGCGCTGTTCGCCCAGAGTGAGGCCAACATGTTCTCGGATGCGCCCCGGCCCGAAGTCGGCCTCTAGGCGCACAGCTCCTCAGGGAAAAGGTCGGCGCACGCGGCGGTCCAGGTTGCGTGCAGCTCGGCACGATTGACCTCATAGGTGTGTGCGCGCCCCGAGTTCTCGTGAATGTCCACCAGGCCCAGCTCCTTGAAGACCCGCAGCGGCGGCCGGATCGAGGTCGGCGGAAGCGCCGTCACCTCAGCGAGCTCATCGCACGTCGCCGGGCCGTGAGTGACCAGCGCGCGGATCACCAGCCAGCGACGCTCGTGGAAGACGGCCAATGTTCTGCGTATGTCGAATGCGGCTGGTTCGCTGCCGCCGATTGCTTGAGCTCCTGAGTTGTTCCCCGTACTCACAGAAGCACATTACCCCGACAAATAGAGCCGTGCTATGCATCCAGTCGTGGCGCTGACCTCGATCGTCGGACTGAGGGGGTCGATCAACCTCGATTGGCTCGACTGGACTGGGCGCAATCGGTCACGGTGCCGATCTTGGTCGTCCATTCGGCGGCGATCGCAAGATCCCGCTCGCCCCCGTCGCCTAGCATCCCGACACGGCGACGCTTTCAGGGATCGGCAGGAGCTGATCACGCCTGGAAGTACAACGTCGACGCCGAGCGCTCTACGTCGAGCGTCGCCTCCTGGCTCCGAGGGTGGGTTGACGCCGCGGCCGAGGGCTCGTGCTCGTCGCCCTACCGACGCGGTAGGGTCGTGACCACGTAAAATGTGGTTGTAAATCAGTGGTAGCCGCTAGATCGAGGGGACGGAAGATGAGCGATCTCCTCACGGAAGTCCCAATACGCCGCCGCGCCTACGTGCTAGCACGTGACATCTCTGCGTCGCTGCGGGTGGTAACACGGCGATTGAGCTCTCGTGCTGCAATGTGCCGGGACGCGCACGGATGCATGGACGAAAGCCCCTGCCCGGCCGCGTTCCCCGTCTCCCCCGTCGCGCCGAGCGCGCCACGGGTGACCGACCTGACAGCTGCCATCAGATGGTTCCGGCTGCTGTCCTTCGATCACCTAGTCGACGGGCAGGACCTCGAATCGACCTTCGAACGGCTGGTACAGCGCGTCGACTTGGCGACACACCGTCGTCCTAACGTTTCCGTTAACGGAATCGCAGGATGATTTTGCCCATGGCTAGACCGAGCAAGGGACAGCGAGTCCCCATCATGGCGAAACCCGCGGTGCCTCTTGCAGAGGTCATCAAGGCCAACGCGACAGCCGCTGGGCTGAGTTACGGCGAG
This sequence comes from Rathayibacter rubneri, assembly GCF_023743255.1. Classification (NCBI taxonomy): domain Bacteria; kingdom Bacillati; phylum Actinomycetota; class Actinomycetes; order Micrococcales; family Microbacteriaceae; genus Rathayibacter; species Rathayibacter rubneri. The sequence goes on from NZ_JAMRYM010000003.1 coordinate 147,191, forward strand.
TACATCACCGCCCTCGCGGCGGAGTCCCTCGGTATGCCGGAGTACGCGCCGCGTCCCCGCCGAAACCACGACAACGAACTGCCCATCCCGCAGGAGGCGCGCACGACAGCCGCTTAAACGAAGGAGGCCCGCCGAAGCGGGCCTCACCAAGTTTCGTAGCCCGCTCCCCCATTGCTGCCAGGCTCCCGGGGTTCGAGCTAATCAAGTCACCACCCTCACGGGAGGCTTCTCTATGCCCGAAAGATTACACGACGGGCTGGGAGATTCAATGATGGATCTCTCGGCGCGCCCTAACGGTTCGCCGACGTTCAACGGTGATGCGTGGTCGCTGACCCGTCGGTTGAGCCCACGCGACACCGTGCGGACGATGCGCCGCGACGCTTACGGGCGCCTGGACGAGAACGCGTACCCCACGGCGTTCCGGGTCTCGCCCGTCGCTCCGAGCACCCCTTGGGCGATCTACCTCGCGGACGACGCCGGCGTCTTCCGGCTGCTTTGCTTCGACTTCGACGGCAAGGACTCGCACGGGGTCGACCCTGACCTGATGGAGCAGGCCGCCGATGACTGCGACGCGCTCTCCGTCGTGCTCGACGCCCATCAGGTTGCTCACGTGGTGTGCGAGTCCTCCGGAACTGGAGGGCGCCACCTATGGGTCGGAGTCCGTGGCGGTGCTGCCGCGGCCGAAGTCGACCGGTTGGCGATCGCTGCCAAGGCGAACTTCAGCACGCTGGATCACGGCATGCTGCACAACCCGCGCACGGGTGCTGCACGCCCTCCGCAGTCTCCTCACCGCGATGGCAGCGTGTCGAGGATCCTCCGCGGCCGCGTCGAGGATCTGCTGGATCCCATTGTGTTGCCGGCCTCGCTGGTTGCGGTCGCGGCCGCTCTGGAAGCGACGCCTTCCGGCCGCCGCTACTTTGCCCCGACTCAGGGCGCCGTTGTTTCTCAGCACCGCACTCATCGTGCACTGAGCGCTGCAGGCGCCGCTCACATGGCCACGGCCGATGGTGGCGCCAACCCCTCGTGGACCGCGTTCATGTGCCTGCTCTCGGCCGCGCACGCGGGCTGGACGATGACTGATGTCGAGCATGCCGCCCAGACCGCTCCCGGCATGGAGCACTACCGCACGAAAAACACCGGTCGCGGGAGCCGCCGCCCTCGAGCGCGTCACGAGGCCGCCGATCGACTTGGCCGCCAGTGGGAGAAAGCGCTTCAGTTCGCGGCCTTGCATGCCGTGCTGCCCTCCCCGCGTGAGCCTCGCGATCTGACGGAGCTCGAGGGGATCGTCGCCGCCGTCAGCAACCTTCTCGAACGGTTCCGCGCGCACCCGGGCCGATGGGGTCGCACCGAGCGCGCGACCTCCGAGCGGACAATCCTCACCGCCCTGGCCTACCTCACCCTCCACACCGGAAAGCGCACCGTCGCTGCCTCCGTCCGAGATCTCGCACTGCTCTCCGGCCTCGGCCGCACCACAGCCGCCAGCGCCCTCCGGACCCTCCGCGAGGACGGCTACGTCCAGCTCGTCGCCCGTGCCGATGGCAGCAACGCGAGCGAATGGCGCTTGACCGGCACCTTTTCCACAACCCCGAGCACAGTCCGGACACAACCATTTAATAACCCCCGCCCCCCCGGCCAGGTTTTCTCTGAACGCGCGGTCTTCCTTGACCTGCTTGAGAAGGACCTCACCGATGCACGCCACGACCTCTTCACCCGCTCAGGTCTTGGACACCTCGCGGGGAAGGTCTACGCGCTGCTGGGACGCGAAGCATCTGTCACGGTCGACAGCACCGCCCGCATGCTCGGAGTGACGGCCCGCACAGCCGCCACAAGCCTTTCTCGCTTGCGCAGCCACCGGCTCATCGTCAAGCACATCGATGGGTGGAGACGATCCCTTCGCGACCTGCGCACCACCGCAGCCCGAGTCCTCGGCGTCGACGGTCTGCTCGAGGACCGCGCCTACCGCTACGGCATCGAACGCGAAGTCTGGGCGTGGTGGCAAGCCGAACTCGCCTACCGCTCCTCCGCACCAAGGGAACGCCCTCGACGCCCACACGTCACGAGCCGCCCTCTTTTCGAGGATTCCTCCTCTGGGGAACGTGTGTGGCCTCTCTACCCCCGCGACGCCGCCGGCCGCGGCGATCACCGAGAAGCCCTTCACTGGGGACGCACCGGCATGCTCGCCCCCGGCTCCCTCTGGTGGTCCTCCGTCGCCGCCTAACCGCGGAGCCGACAAAGCTCGATCGGCCTCGACGCGCCCGACCACTCCCCCGCCGTCCCGCAGAACCACTCAGCACGGAGGGATTGTCAGACCCCCCGACCTACACTCAACCAATATCGAACACATGTTCGAATAGTGCGGAGGTGGCTGGATGAGCGTGGCGATCGTGGAGCGAATCTCGATCCCCTCACTGGACACCGTGACGCTTGCATTCCTCGTCGCCGGCGAAGCAGTCGCGGCCGGGTTCCCCTCCCCCGCGCAGGACTACTTCGACGGCTCCCTCGACCTCAACGACCACTTGATCCGCGACAAGACCTCGACATTCATCGTCCGCGTCTCCGGGGAAAGCATGATCGGCGCCGGAATCAGCGACGGCGACGAACTCGTCGTCGACCGCTCCCTCACCCCCAAGCACGGCAACGTCGTCGTCGCGATCCTCGACGGCGAGCTGACCGTCAAACGCCTCGAGCTCTCCCCCAGCGGCGTGACCCTGCGCGCCGAGAACCCCGAATACCCGCCGATCCACGTCCAGGAGCTCAGCGACCTCCAAGTGTGGGGCGTTGTCACCGTCTGCCTGCACCACCTGCATCGTGCGCTCTGAGCGGCGCATCGGCTTGGTCGACGTGAACTCGTTCTACGTCTCCTGCGAGCGGCTCTTCGACCCCAAGCTGCAGCGCCGGCCCGTCGTCGTCCTCTCCAACAACGACGGCTGCGTGGTCGCCCGCTCCGACGAGGCCAAACAGCTCGGCATCGAGAACGGCACCCCCTGGTTCAAGATCGAACCCCTCATCCGCTCCGGCCGCCTCCCAGAAGTCATCGCCCGCTCCAGCAACTACGAGCTCTACGGCGAGCTCTCCGCCCGCGTCATGGAACTCCTCGGCCGCTACTCCGCCTGGCAAGAGGTTTACTCCATCGACGAATCCTTCCTCGGCATCGACGGCAACGTTGCCGAGCGAGCCAAAATCGGCCGCGCCATGCGCGCCGCCGTCGCCCGAAACGTAGGCCTGCCCGTCTGCGTCGGCTTCGGACCCAGCAAGACCCTCGCGAAGTTCGTCAACAAGGGCGGCGCCAAGAAGCACCCCGCGCTCGGCGGCGTCTGCGACACCGACTGGTACACCCCCGAGCAGCTCGACACGCTCATGGCCTCCCAGCACGTCACCGAACTGTGGGGCGTCGCCGGCCGCACCGGGAAGCGACTCGCGGAACTGAACATCCACAGCATCCGCGACCTCCGCGACGCGGACCCCGCCCTTATCCGGAAGAAGTTCTCCGTCGTCCTGCAGCGCTCCGTCTACGAGCTGCGCGGCATCGACTGCATCCCCCTGGAAGCTGCCCGCACCGTCCGCGACCAGCTGATCTTCTCCCGCTCCTTCGCCACCCCCGTGACGACGATCGCAGACATGGAGCAGGTGCTCTCCGTCTACGCGCAACGCGCCGCGCACCGCCTCCGTGCGCAGGAGTCGGTGACGAAGACGATGAGCGTGTTCGCGTCGACGTCGCCGTTCGCGGACACGCCCTACGAGTCCGCAGGCGGCCTCGCCGGCTTCCCTGTCCCTACCGACGACCCGGTAGCGATCGTCAAGGCCGCCATCGGCACGCTGCGGCCGCGTTTGCGCGAGAGAGCGCGGTACGTCCGGGCCGGCGTCATCCTCACCAACCTCTCCCCCAAGAACTCCCACGCCTTCCTCGACGTCTTCGATACCGCCTTCGACACCAAGGGCCTCGGCGCCACCATCGACGCCGTGACCAAGCGCCACGGCCGCTCCGCCGTCGGCCTCGGACTCGCCGGGATCCGCAAGGGACCCGTCTTGACGATGAAACGCGGCGCACTCTCCCCGCGCTCCACGACCCACTGGGGCGAACTGGCGACGGCATTCGCGCACTGACCGCAGCTGCAGGCATGCGGAGACGTCAGTCCGATTGCGGTAAGAGTTCCGAACTCCGGAAGGTTCAGAACTACGGAGTCTGTAAGTGTTTAGCTCGTCGGAGGACATTGATCTGTAGGTACCAGAGTCACGAACTTCGTAGGTCGCATCGCTCGACGGGGGGCAATGCGACGCAGAAGACCGACGAGGGCACCTCTACAGAGTTACAGACTTCGGGGTTCTGTAGATCGTAGACGTAGACGACGGGCGAAGCTGCTGGCAATGGCAGCGGAGGACTTCCGGCGCACCACCTGGCCCTGGTGAAACGAGCCGAACTCAAGCGCTAGAAGGGATCTGCGCCGCAGGCATCCGTCGATGCGCCAGTCCTGCTCGGAGGACGACCAGGTGCGGCTTGGGTCGTCGAGGGCAACGGTCAACCACACTTTGGAATGTGTAGAACTACGGAGTCCGTAAGTCTGTAGCTCGCCGGACGACAGGGTCTGTAAGTACCAGAGTCACGAACTCCGTGGGTCACATTGCAAGACGGGGGCGCAGTGCGACAAAGAAGACCGACGAGGGCATATATACAGAGTTACAGACTTCGGAGTTCTGTAGATCGTAGACGTAGACGACGGGCCGAAGCTGCTGGCAATGGCAGCGGAGGACTTCCGGCGCACCACCTGGCTCTGGTGGAACGAGCCGAACTCGAGCGCTAGAAGAGATCTGCGCCGTAGGCATCCGTCGATGCGCCAGCCCTGCTCGGAGGACGACCAGGTGCGGCTTGGGTCGTCGAGGGCAACGGCCAACCACACTTCGTAAGTGACAGACTTCCGATGTTTGTGAGCTTCAACCGAACTTTGGTAGTCTGTAACTACGGAAGTGATCGGAGCATCTATGCGCATCGTGTCCCTGGCAAATCAGAAGGGCGGGGTCGGGAAGACGACGAGTTTGATGAACCTTGCGGCTGTCGCCGCCAAGAATGCGCGAGTGCTCGTGGTCGACGTCGACCCCCAACAGTCGACGACCATGTGGGCGGCTCGGGCGGGGGAGCGGCTGCCCTTCGACTTCGCGGAGAACACCGACCCCAGCACGCTCGTACGGCTGCGGGAGCTGCCGTATGACGTGGTCTTCGTGGATACGCCAGGGAACCTGACTGATACGGCAATCCTCGGTGCCGTTCTCGACGTCTCCGACTTCGCGATCGTGCCGATGGTTCCAGAAGCGCTTGCTGTCGGTCCGACGCGCAACACGATCAGCAAGCTCATCGAGCCGCGAGACATTCCGTATCGAGTCTTGCTCGGCAAGGTGGACATGCGTGTACCGAACCTCCTCGAAGACTGGGTCAATCTCGTAGACGTAAGCCTCAAGCTCCCTCGCTTCAAGCAGCACATACGACAGTACAAATCGATCAGCGATTCACCGCTCACCGGAGACGTTGTGACGCAGTACCCAGACACCAGACAAACCGCCAACGCGATTTACGACTACAACGCGGTCGCCCTGGAGCTAACCTCCATCTGGGCGCACTCGACCCCGAGGAGCTCCTAATGGCCCGTCAGGACCTCAGCGCGATGCTGTCCACGCCAGCTCAGGCGAATTTGTCTCCTACCCCGCCCGTGGCACCACCAGAGGCGGTGGAGCCCGCCCCGGCGTTCAAGACAAGTCGGACGGGGGACGCCGCTCCGGCAGCTCGGCGGGATCCAGTGGAGGAAGTTGGCTACCGATCCTTCGCCAGGAAGGAGGCGAGAGTTCGAGACGATCAGTACACCGCACTGACTGCGCACGCGCGTCGACTCACGCGAACCAGGCCTGCCGGGACCGAGCGAATCACGGAGAACACCCTCATCCGAGTAGCGATCGATCTTCTTCTCGAGAAAAGCGATCAGATCGCGGGCGGGTCGGAGGCGGAAATTCGGAAGTCTGTTGGTCTGTAAGTAACAGACTCAGGGGCGAGTCGTCCATGGCAGCCATCCTTGAGTAGGTCCTCCGCTTGGGCATCTCTACTGACCGAGATGGCCCTTCGATAGAATGATCTATAGGAGGTGGTTGCCATGTCGATCGCTCAGACGCCCGATGGGGACACCGTTCGCCGGCTGCGCAGCCGTCAGGTCGTGACGAGAGTGTCGTATCTGCGGGAGCTGCGTCGTGCTGCGCAGGGCACCACGCAGACGCAGCTCGCGCGTCTGATCGGTATCTCCCAGCCCTCCGTCAACAGCGCCTTGAAGTCCGCGGCCGCTGTGCCGGACGTGCGCCCCGGCTTCTCCGGCGCCACCACGTACGAGATCGCCCAGCGCTATGACGCCGGCGAGCTGACGCGGGAGCAGACCATCGATGAGCTCGGCCGCTGGTCCTACCGGCCCGGCTCGCCCAGCGACGGCTTCGACTGGACGACCGCGGACGCGGGGGAGTTCGAGGACGTCGAGCGCGCGTTCAGCGAGCACCTGATCGACGCGGAGATGTACGACGAGATCCTGACCCGTTACAGCGAGCAAGGTCGGTGACGGGCGAGGACTCGTCAGCGATCGCCGCGCACCGCGAGACGGTGCGCGAGTGGGCTCGGGCCGGCGGCCCGCTGAGCCCTGCCAGCGAGCGGGCGACGGTCAACAACAGAGACTGGTTCGTCCGCGGCCCTGACGGCGTGGACCGGCCGCGCGCTGCGCGCCGCCAGCTGCACGACCGCATGGTCGCCGCCTACCGCGACGAGTTCCCCGACGTCCGTGCAGAGCGGAAGGCGATCATCCTCGCCGGCCCGCCCGGGGCCGGGAAGTCGACCGTCCTCGCGGACGTGCTCGGCGCCGACCGCGGCGCGTGGATCACCGTCGACGCGGACGAGTTCAAGCGCGCCCTGCTCACGGAGGCGATCAAGGACGGAAGCTACGACCGCGCGATCATGCCGCCCGAGGTCCACGCCGCCGAGGCGGCGGGGGAGCGGTTCTTCCCGCTCGAGCTGGCCTCCCTCGTCCACGAGGAGTCATCCCAGCTCGCGATCCGCGTCCGCAACGAAGCGGTGCGGGACGGGCTGAACGTCGTGATCGACACCGTGCTCTCCTCACCCGAGAAGGCCGTCGAGCTGGGGCAGCGACTCGGATCCGCCGGCTACAGCGTCGAGGTCATCGACGTGGAGGTCCCGTTCGAGCTGTCGGAGTCGCGCATCGCCGGCCGCTGGCAGCAGTCCTACGAACGCGCCCTCGACGGCGCCGACGAGCTCGGCGGCCGATGGGTGCCCAGCGAGTACGCCCGCGGCGTCTACGCCGGACCGGACGGCCGCTCCCTCCCCGAGGTCGCCGCCGAGCAGCTGGCCGACACCGGACCGACCGTCATGCGCTACCGCCGCTACAGCACCCCCGCCGAAGGACAACCGCGCACGCTCGACGTCGACAAGTCGCGCACCGCCTTCGGAGAACCACTGATCGACACGACCCTCGCGCAAGCACGAGCGACCGTCACCCGCAGCTTCCCCACCACGACGCCGGCGCAGGCGCCGGACCGCGGCGACCGAAGCCGCTAGACCCACTGCCGGCGGCGCCCGCCAGCTTGCACCCTCCCTCTACCCGTTCCGGGGGCCGCGAGACGCGGCACCGGCGATGCCGGGGGAGGGCGGCCGCTGTGCGGCCCGTTCCCCTGCGTTTTCTTCACCTCTCCGCGGTTTCAACCTATTTCGCTCCACCGGCTGCGTGCCACCGATCCCGAACGCGGTCGCTGCGCTCCCTCACATCGCTCGTGATCGGCGTCACTCCGCCGCCTCCACTCAAACGGTCTTCCCCGCCGGAGAGGCAAAGAAAAACGATCAGCCAGAGAGAGACACACCATGAGCCAGCAGCGCGGCACCCGTACCGAAGTCATCAAGAGCGAGTACCACGGACCCGGGGCGGACGGGATCAGCCGGACCGCCCGTCAGGTGGTCATCGTCGGCGCCGGTGGCCGCGACCCGGTGACCGAGCAGACCCCCGCCGTGCACCTGGTCACCCGCGAGGGACGCGCGGGACTTCCCGGGGTGACGTTGCAGCACTTCGAGCCCGTCGAGGCCCTGCCCGCGGATCGCGTCGGCTACATGGCCTCCGGCGCCTACGTCGTCGTTCCGGTCGACGTCGCGCGAGCGCTCGACCTGTACCCGGCCGCGTACGCGCTGCACGACCGCAGCGAGACGCCCGCCGACTACCGCGACAACGACTGAACCCCCGAACCGAGAAGGAGAACCGACATGCTCACCATCACCCACACCCCCGAAGCCGGAACCCTCATCGAGGGCACCAGCCGCGGCGACGGCACCGCCGAGATCCTCAAGGCGACCGGCTGGCGCTGGGGCCGCTCCATCGGCGCCTGGTACGTCCCGCAGTCCCGCGACCGCCTGCCGAAGTGGTGGACCATCAACCGCGCCGCGACCGCCCTGCGCGACGCGGGACACGAGGTCACCATCGAGGCCGAAGAGACGTTCCGCCCGACCGCCGAAGCGGAGGCGGCGACCCTCGAGCGCCAGGCCGCCCGCGTCGACGCGCTCGACGCGAAGGCCGACCGGCGCATCGCGGACGCCGACACCGCCGACGCGGCCGCGCGCCGCGCATTCGACCGGCTCCCCGAGGGTGGCGAGCCGATCAAGATCGGCCACCACTCCGAGACGCGGCAACGTAACGCGATCGAGAAGGCCCACAACGCGATGGGCCGCAGCGTCGAGGCCGACCGCGAGGCCACCCGCGCCCGCGCCCGCGCCGACGTCGCCGCCGGGACTACCGAACACCGCTACGCCCCCGGAATGGTCGCCCGCCGCATCGACCGCCTCGACACCGACATCCGCGGATACATGCGGAAGATCGAGGGCAGCTCCCACAACTTCGGCGGCGGATACATCGAGACGACCGCCCCCGCGACCGGCGACTACCGGGAGCGGCTGCTCACCCAGCGCGCGCAGCTCGAAGACCAGCGCGACTACTGGTCGGACGTCCACGAGGCGCAGGCCGCCGCCGGACAGGTCACGATCCACAGCCGCGACACGATCAACAAGGGCGACGCGATCAAGCACCGGTTCGGCTGGCACGTCGTGACCCGTGTGAACCCCAAGAGCGTGACCGTCGCCCTCGACTGGAACGACAGAACCCGCCCCTACAAAGTCGCCTACTCCGACATCCAGGGGCACAGCACCGCCGCCGAAGTCGACGCAGCCCGCCAGGCCGCAGCCGAGAAGGCAGCTCAGGAATCGGCCGCGGCGAGCTGAACGGGAGCGGGCTACCTACCTAGATAGGTAGGTAGCCCGTGAGGGGCGTCCCCCCTCACACTCCCCGGCGTCCCCGTTCCGGGGCGCGAGCTGCGCTCGTGCAGCGGCGACGGAGCGCCGCCCAGAGGCCCGGCCGGCGGTGCCGGCCGCTGATGTTCGCCCGGTGGGCTCACGTTTCTTTGCCGTGATTCTCAATCAAGTTCGCAAGCTAGAACGGCAGTTTCCTGGGGATTTCGTCGGGTGTGGTCTACTGAGCGTGACCTGGGGGGAAGTGTTCTATGGACACCACTGTTGGACGATCGGGATGGGCGCGCTTCTGGGACCAGGGGCGGTGGTGGAAGGCGCTGGTCCTCGCTGTTGGGTATCTCGCGATCTACGAGCCGGCGTCTTTGCTCATGGCGCCGTTCGTGCCTTTCATCGGAGACGAGGGCTCTGCGAGCTACGTCGTCGTGCTTATCGTCGTGCCGGTGCTGATCGGCGGCCTCATTTTGGTCGGATTCGGAGCGAGCGTCGGCTGGCTGCGGAGCACGTTCGAGCGACAGCCGATCCGTGGCGGTGGCTGGATGTGGATCGCGATCGCGGTCGTGCTGCTGTTCAACGTGATGCGGTTCGCGAGCGTCGACTATTCCGCCGCGGGTTTCGATTGGGTGGCCGCGTGGCTGCTCGCCGGGCTTGTCATCGGCTTCTCCGAAGAGGTCCTCACCCGCGGGTATGTCGTGCGGATCATGCGCTCCTCAGGTCGATCGGAGATCGCCGTGGGTCTTGTTTCGGCAGCACTGTTCGCCCTGCTGCACGCGACCAACCTGTTCATCGGCCAGCCTCTGCTGTCGACGCTGCTGCAGATGCTTTACACGTTCTTCTTCGGCTTCTGCATGTACCTCGCGCTGCGTGTGACCCGCACGATCCTCGCGCCGATCCTGCTGCACGCCAGCACGGACCCCAGCATCTTCATGCAGGGCACCTACCCGGCGACCGGCGCCCTCGCGTCCTTCGCGCAGCTCGGCAATATCGTCGTGATCCTGGTCGGAGTCGTCCTCCTCGTGGTCTTCCTCATCACCGAACGCCGAGCTGGACACCGCGACCGGGTGGCGCGGCACGAGTCCGCGCAAATCGCGTAGCGAGCCGCAACCCGGGAGCCTCTGCTGAGGAATCGCTAGCGGCTTAGGGCGGCCACCTCTTAACGCCGCGTTGGCAAGCGCCGATCTCCAGTCGGTCTTCTCATGTGGAGGAGTTGGTGGGCGCGAATGGTGTGCCGTCTCGGAGGATGGCCCAGATGACGTTGATGCGCCGACGGGCGAGGGCGATGAGAGCCTGCTTGTGCGTCTTTCCTTCGCGGCGTTTGCGTTCGTAGAACGCTCGGGATGTGGCGCAGTGCATGGAGGCGATGAACGCCGCTTGAAAACAGGCGTTGAGGAGTCGGCGGTCGTAGCGGCGTGGTCGGTGGTGGTTTCCGGAGACTTTGCCCGAGTCGTGTGTTGCTGGGGCGAGGCCGGCGAAGCTGGCAAGCCGATCGGGCGTTTCAAAGTGCGAGAGGTCCGCGCCCGTGGCGGCGAAAAAGTCAGCTGCGAGGCGCGGCCCGAATCCTGGGATGCTCATGAGGAGTTCGGCGTGCGGGTGACTCGTCAGTCGCGTGTTGATCTCGGCGTCGAGGTCGAGGAGTTCTTGGCGTAGGCGGAGCAGGTCGTGGGCGATCTGGCTGACGAGGCGAGCTGCTGCTGCTTCGCCGTGGACGGAAGTGTGCTGTTCCGCTGCGGCTGTGAGTGCAGTGCTCGCCAGAGCTGCTGGCGTGCGAGCACCGTGGTTCTTGAGCCAGTTCGTGAGCCGTCGTTGTCCGACGCGTCGTAGTGCTGAGGGGGTCTGGTACTTGGTCAGCAGGAGCAGCGGTGACTTCGTGCTCGCGTAGTTGAAGGCAGCCTCGAGTGCGGGGAAGTAGTGCGCGAGGGTCGAGCGGAGGCGGTTGGCGGCGCGGGTGCGGTCGTGGACGAGGTCCTCGCGCCGCGCGGAGAGTAACCGGAGCTCGGCGGACACATCGTCGATCTGTCGGATGGGTTCGAGGTCGTGGCGCATCCGGGCTTGGTCGGCGATGATCACGGCGTCCTTGGCGTCGGTTTTCGCTTCGCCGCGGTAGGTGTTCGCTGCGTGGTGGACTGCTCTGCCCGGAATGTAATGCAGGGCGTGCCCGTGGTCGGAGAGGACGGCCTGCAACAAGCCGACGCCGCCGTGGTTCAGGTCCGTGGTCCAAGTGATCTGGGCGCCGGTCTGTGCGCTCGTCACATCACCGAGGAGGGTGAGGATCTCGGGTTCGCGGTTGGCGAAGCGGCGGGAGAGGAGCTTGTTCCCGTCGGCGTCGATGACGACGCAGTGGTGGTGGGTCTTGCCGGCATCGATACCGGCCCAGAGTTGCGGCACGCGCTTGTCCTTCCTCGAGGTTGTTTCGTGCGCGCCTTCAGCGACCAAGCCGGCAAGTCCCTACAGGGCGATCAATCGCGTTTCTCAATGAGCGGTCGAGTCGTTGCGGGATCCCGGGTGGCAAATCACGGCATGCCATCAGCGGGCTGAAGCCTTCTGGCCATACCCAGGATCCCTGGCGCGTTCCGAAGCTTACGAACGCTTCGGATCCACGTTTTTTACCGTAGGGA
>NZ_JAMRYM010000004.1:0-84047 GCF_023743255.1 Rathayibacter rubneri
CCCGAAGGGGCGTATCGAGACCCGCCCGCCTCACGCCCCCGGAACGAACCGGTACCCCATCCCCGCCTCCGTCAGCAGGTACCGCGGATGCGACGGATCCGGCTCGAGCTTCTTCCGCAGCTGCGCGAGGTACAGGCGCAGGTAGCCCGTGTCGGTGACGTGCGCGGGCCCCCAGATCTCGTCCAGGAGCGAGCGGCGCGTCACGAGCTTCCCCGCGTTCCGCACCAGGATCTCGAGCACCTGCCACTCCGTCGGGGTGAGCCGCACCCCCGCGCCGGCCCGCGTCGCGCTCTTGGCGATCAGGTCGATCGTCACGTCGCCGATCACCACGAGCGGCTCGCCGTCGGCCGGCTGCACGCGCCGCGACAGGGCCCGGATGCGCGCGAGCACCTCGTCCATCGAGAACGGCTTGGTCACGTAGTCGTCGGCTCCGGCGTCGAGCGCGTCGACCTTGTCGGCCGCTCCCGTCCGCCCCGACACCACGAGGATCGGCGCGCTCGTCCAGCCGCGCAGCGCGTGGATCACCTCGACGCCGTCGAGCCGCGGCATGCCCAGATCGATCATGTAGAGGTCCGGATGCTCGTCCACCGCGCGGTTCACCGCCTCCGTCCCGTCGCCCGCCGTCACCACCTCGTAGCCGCGGGCGGTCAGGGTGATGCGCAGCGCCCGCAGGATCTGCGGGTCGTCGTCGGCGATCAGGATCTTCACGCGTCCTCCTCAGGAGCGATGGGAGCAGGAGCGGACGGAGCAGGAGCGGACGGAGCCAGCGGCAGAGTCACCACCATCGTCAGCCCGCCCCCCGGGGTGTCCTCGGTCTCGAGCGTGCCGCCCATCCCCTCCGTGAACCCCTTCGACAGCGCGAGCCCCAGCCCCAGCCCGGTCAGGTTGTCGTCGTCGCCCAGGCGCTGGAACGGCACGAAGATCTCCTCCCGCCGCTCGGGAGCGACCCCCGGGCCGTGGTCGACGATGCGGATCTGCCCCGAGCGGCCGAAGGCGCTGGTCGCGATGCGCACGCGGGTCCCGGGAGGCGCGTAGCGCGAGGCGTTCGCCAGCAGGTTCACGATCACGCGCTGCAGGAGCCCCGCGTCGGCGAGCAGCTCCGGCCCGTCGAGGTCCAGGTCGAGGTCGACCTCGCCGGGTCCGAGCCCCAGCTCGTCGAGCGCCGGCAGCACGACGTCGGCCGCGTCCAGCGGAGCGAGCGCCACGGCGAGCGCCCCGGCCTCGAGCCGCGTGACGTCGAGCAGGTCGGTGACGAGCGCGGCCAGCACGGTCAGGCTCTCGTCGGCGGTGGCGAGCAGCTCCTGCCGGTCGCGGTCGCTCCAGGTGATGTCGGGCGAGCGCAGCCCGCTGACCGCGGCGGTCGCGGCGGCCAGCGGGCGGCGCAGGTCGTGGCTGACCGCCGACAGCAGAGCGCTGCGCACCCGGTCCGTCTCGGCCAGCGGAGCGAGCTCGCTCGCCGTCTCGGTGAGCGCCGCGTTCTCGAGGACGGAGTCGAGCTGAGCCGCGACCACCTGCAGCAGCCGCCGCTCGCTCGCCTCCAGCTCGCGGCCGTGCAGCTCGAGCACGGCGCTGCGCCCGACCGGCACCGACACCGGCTCCTCCTGCGGCTCGCCGTCGACGGCGACCACGGTCCCGTCGCGCACGAGCCGCACCCCCGTCAGGCCGAAGGCCTCGCGGGCGCGCTCGAGGATCGCCTGCACCGCGCCCTGGCCCCGGATGACCCCGCCGGCGATCGTCGCGAGCAGCTCCGACTCCGCCCCCGAGCGCTTCGCGGCCCGCGAGCGCCGCGCCGCCACGTCGACCACCGAGCTCACCAGCACCGCGTTGACCACGTAGAGGACCAGCGCGAGCGCGTGCAGCGGCTCGTCGACCGTGATCGTGTAGAGCGGATCGACGAAGAAGAAGTCGAGCGTCAGTCCCGAGAGCACGGCCGCGAACAGAGCGGGCCAGATGCCGCCGACCAACGCGACGAGCACCACGAGCAGCTGGTACGAGAGCACGTCGCTCGTGATCGACTCGTCGTTCCGGAGGATCGACAGCAGCCAGGTGAGCAGCGGTCCGCCGACGAGGGCGAGGCCCGTGCCGACCAGCCGGCGCCGCAGCGTCAGCGCGCCGGCGCGCCGGGGCAGCAGCGCGCTCCGCCCCGCGGCCGAGTGGCTGACGATGTGCACGTCGATGTTGCCGGACTCGCGGATCACCGTCGCACCGATGCCGGGGGTGAGCGCCGCGGCGATCCGGCTGCGACGGCTGACGCCCAGCACCAGCTGCGTCGCGTTGACCGAGCGGGCGAACTCCACGAGCGCGCGCGGCACGTCCTCACCGACGACCTGGTGGTAGCTGCCGCCGAGCGACTCGACCAGCGCGCGCTGCGCCTCGAGCAGGTCGGGCCGCGGTGCGCGCAGTCCGTCCGGCGTCACCACGTGCACGGCCAGCAGGTCGCCCCCGGAGGAGCGCGCCGCGATCCGCGCGCCGCGCCGCAGCAGGGTCTCGCCCTCCGGCCCTCCGGTGAGCGTCACGACCACGCGCTCGCGCGCCTCCCAGGTGCTGTCGATGCCGTTCTCGACGCGGTAGTCGCGCAGCGCGCTGTCGACCTCGTCCGCGAGCCAGAGCAGGGCGAGCTCGCGCAGCGCGGTGAGGTTGCCGAGGCGGAAGTAGTTCGAGAGCGCCGCGTCGATGCGCTCCGGCGGGTAGACCCGGCCGTCGGCGAGCCGGTCGCGCAGGGCCTGCGGCGCCAGATCCACGACCTCGATCTGATCGGCGGAGCGGAGCACCGCGTCCGGGATCGTCTCGCGCTGCGGCGCCCCGGTGATCGCGTGCACCACGTCGTTGAGCGACTCGATGTGCTGGATGTTGACCGTCGAGAACACGGTGATGCCGGCGTCGAGCAGGGCGCGCACGTCCTCCCAGCGCTTGGCGTTCCTCGAGCCGGGGGCGTTGGTGTGCGCGAGCTCGTCGACCAGCGCGATGTCCGGGCGGCGCTCGAGCACCGCGTCCAGATCCATCTCCTCGAGCGCGACTCCGCGGTGCTCCAGGCGGCGGCGCGGCACCGCCTCGAGGCCCTCGAGCACGGCCGCGGTGGCCGAGCGGCCGTGCGTCTCGACCACGGCGACGACGACGTCACGGCCCTCGTCGGCGAGCCGACGGCCCTCCTCGAGCATCGTGTAGGTCTTGCCGACGCCGGGCGCCGCCCCGAGCAGCACGCGCAGGCGGCCCTTCGTCATGCTCCAGGCCTCACCTTCGGCTCGCCGGACCGGCTCCGGCTCGCGGGAACCAGCGGGCCGTTCGCGAGTCTACGAGCCGCGGAGCGGCGCATCACAGCCGGGCCAGCGCGAGGTTCAGCTCGAGCACGTCGACCCTCGGCTCGCCCAGGAAGCCGAGCACGCGCGGCTGCACCGAGCTCTCGACGAGGTCGCGGACGTCCTCGACGGCGAGTCCGCGCGCCTCGGCGACCCGGGGCGCCTGCAGCAGCGCGTACTCCGGGCTGATCTGCGGGTCGAGACCCGAGGCGGAGGCGGTCAGCGCGTCGGCGGGCACGTCGGCCGGGTCGACCCCCTCCAGCGCGGCGATCGACGCGCGGCGCTCCTGGATCGCGGCGACGAGGTCGGCGTTCTCGGGGCCGAGGTTGCTGCCGCCGGAGGCGCCGGCGTCGTACCCGGCCGCCGACGGGCGCGACTGGAACCACTCCGGCAGTGCGGCGCCGTCGGCGTCGGTGAAGGACTGGCCGATCAGCGCGGAGCCGACCACCCGCCCGTCGGCGGACACGAGCGAGCCGTTCGCCTGAGCGGGCAGGGCGAGCTGGCCGACGCCGAGGACGGCCAGCGGATAGGCGAGGCCGAGCAGCGCGGTCATCAGGATCATCGCGCGCAGGGCGACGGAGTAGGGGCGGAGCGTCATGGTCTCTTCTCTTCCGGGAGCGGGGTGGAGTCCCGCGGGACGCCGCTGCGCGAGACGCCGGTGGAGGCGTGCGCGAGCGGTGTCCCGCGGAGGGGAGCGGGTGTCAGAACCCGGGGATCGTCGCGACCACGAGGTCGATGAGCTTGATCCCGATGAACGGGGCGATCACGCCGCCCAGCCCGTAGACGAGCAGGTTGCGGCCGAGCACCTTCGAGGCCGACAGCGGCCGGTAGGCGACCCCCCGCAGTGCCAGGGGGATGAGCGCCACGATCACCAGGGCGTTGAACACGATCGCCGAGAGGATCGCCGAGGCCGGCGAGTGCAGCTGCATCACGTTGAGCACCGCGAGACCCGGGAACACGCCCGCGAACATCGCCGGGATGATCGCGAAGTACTTCGCCACGTCGTTCGCGATCGAGAACGTGGTGAGCGCCCCGCGGGTGATCAGCAGCTGCTTGCCGATCCGCACGATGTCGATGAGCTTGGTCGGGTCGGAGTCGAGGTCGACCATGTTGCCGGCCTCCTTCGCCGCCGAGGTGCCCGTGTTCATCGCCACGCCCACGTCGGCCTGCGCGAGCGCCGGCGCGTCGTTGGTGCCGTCGCCGGTCATCGCGACGAGGCTGCCGCCCTCCTGCTCGCGCCGGATCAGGGCGAGCTTGTCCTCGGGAGTCGCCTCGGCGAGGAAGTCGTCGACCCCCGCCTCGGCCGCGATCGCCCGCGCCGTCAGCGGGTTGTCGCCCGTGATCATCACGGTGCGGATGCCCATCTCGCGGAGCTCCGCGAACCGCTCCGCCAGACCGTCCTTGACGACGTCCTTGAGGTGCACGACCCCGAGCACCCGCGGGCCGGCGGCGTCCTTCACGGCGACGACGAGCGGAGTGCCTCCGCTGCCCGACACCTCGTCGACCGTCTGCGCGAGCTGCGCGGCCAGGGGCGCGGCGAGCGGCCCCTCCTGCTCCACCCACGCGCGCACCGCCGACGCGGCGCCCTTGCGGATCGCGGTCCCGTCGAGCAGGTCGAGCCCGCTCATCCGCGTCTGCGCCGTGAACGGCACGACGACCGCGCGCTCGGGCTCGAGGACCGTGCGGCCGGAGGCGATCGCCAGATCCACGATCGACCGTCCCTCAGGAGTCGGATCGCTGAGCGACGACGACGCCGCGGCGTCCGCGAGCGCGGCCTGCGCCACTCCGGCCACCGGCAGGAACGCGGTGGCCCGACGGTTGCCGTAGGTGATGGTGCCGGTCTTGTCGAGCAGCAGCGTCGTCACGTCGCCCGCCGCCTCGACCGCGCGCCCCGACATCGCGAGCACGTTGCGCCGCACGAGGCGGTCCATGCCGGCGATGCCGATCGCCGAGAGCAGCGCTCCGATGGTGGTCGGGATGAGGCAGACGAGCAGCGCCACGAGCACGGGCACGCTGACCGGCGCCGCCGCGTACGACGCGATCGGGTTCAAGGTCAGCACGACGATCAGGAACACGATCGACAGGCTCGCCAGCAGGATGTCGAGCGCGATCTCGTTCGGCGTCTTCTGCCGCGAGGCGCCCTCGACCAGTCCGATCATGCGGTCGACGAAGGTCTCGCCCGGCTTCGAGGTGATGCGCACGACGATGCGGTCCGAGAGCACGCGGGTGCCGCCGGTGACCGCGCTGCGGTCCCCACCGCTCTCGCGGACGACCGGAGCCGACTCTCCCGTGATCGCGGATTCGTCCAGGGAGGCGATGCCCCAGACGATGTCGCCGTCGCCGGGCACGAGGTCGCCGGCCTCGGCCACGACCACGTCGCCGAGCTGCAGCGACGAGGAGGGGACCTCGCGCAGCTCGGCCGCCGCGGCCGACGGATCGGCGGGGTCGTAGCCGATGACGCGACGGGCGGGAGTGCTGGTGCGGGTCCTCCGCAGGCTCTCGGCCTGCGCTTTGCCGCGGCCCTCGGCCACCGACTCCGCGAGGTTCGCGAAGACCACGGTGAGCCAGAGCCACAGGGCGATGCCGGCGGTGAACGTGACGGGCACGGCCGAGCCGCCGGACGGCTCCGGCCCGCCGAGGAACGGCTCGGCGATCGCGAGCAGAGTGAGCAGCACCGCGCCGACCTCGACGAGGAGCATCACCGGGTTGTGCCGCATCAGGCGCGGGTCCAGCTTGCGGACGGCGCCCGGCAGTGCCGCGGCGAGCTGGCGCGGACCGAACGCGGCTCGCGCCGAGCGGGGAGCCGGAGTCGGCTCGGCAGGCGGTGCGGTGAGAGTGGACGACATGATCAGAGCCCTTCCGCCAGGGGTCCCAGCGCGAGTACGGGGAAGTAGGTGAGGGCGGTGACGACGACCGTCACGCCCACGAGGAGGCCGACGAACTGCGGCCGGGCGGTGGGCAGGGTGCCCGCACTCGCGGGCACCGCCTTCTGCGCGGCGAGCGATCCGGCGAGCGCGAGCACCAGCACCATCGGCAGGAACCGCCCGAGCAGCATCGCGACTCCGAGAGCCGTGTTGAGCCAGGGGGTGTTCGCGGTGAGCCCCGCGAACGCCGAGCCGTTGTTGTTGGCGGCCGAGGTGAACGCGTAGAGCACCTCCGACAGGCCGTGCAGCCCGGGGTTCCCGATCGACGTGCTCTCGACATCCTCGCGCACACCGGGGATCGCGAAGCTCAGCGCCGTTCCGGCGAGCACGAGAGTCGGGGTGACCAGGATGTACAGGCTCGCGAGCGTGATCTCGCGGGGGCCGAGCTTCTTGCCGAGGTACTCGGGCGTGCGGCCGACGAGCAGCCCGCCGACGAACACCGCGAGGATCGCGAGCACGAGCATCCCGTAGAGCCCCGAGCCGACACCACCCGGCGCGACCTCGCCGAGCATCATGTTCAGCATCGGCATCATGCCGCCCAGCGGAGTCGCGGAGTCGTGCATCGCGTTCACCGCACCGGTCGAGGTGAGCGTGCTCGCGCTGCCGAACAGCGTCGAGCCGGCGATGCCGAAGCGCGTCTCCTTGCCCTCCATCGCGGCCCCGGCGGCCTGCGCGGCGGATCCGCTGCCGGCCAGCTCGAGCGCGGTGAAGGCGCCGAGCGACACGGTGAAGACCACGGCCATCGCAGCGAGGATCGCGCGGCCCTGCCGCACGTCGCCGATCATCCGGCCGAAGGTGCGCGGCAGGCTGAACGGGATCGCGAGCATGAGCACGATCTGCAGGAGATTCGTCCAGGCCGAGGGATTCTCGAACGGATGCGCGGAATTGGCGTTGAAGTACCCGCCGCCGTTCGTCCCCAGCATCTTGATCGCCTCCTGAGACGCGACCATGCCGCCCGGGATGCTCTGCGCACCGCCGGAGAGGGTCTCGACCTCGAGGGGCGACGCGAGATTCTGCACCACGCCGCCGGCGACGAGGACGATCGCGGCCACGACCGACAGCGGCAGCAGCAGGCGCAGCACACCGCGGGTCAGATCGACCCAGAAGTTGCCGAGCGTGCCGGAGGAGCGCCGCGCGAAGCCGCGGATCAGCGCCACCGCGACGGCCAGGCCCACCGCGGCCGAGACGAAGTTCTGCACCGCGAGCCCGCCGAGCTGCACGGCGTAGCCGAGGGTGAGCTCGGGCGAGTACGACTGCCAGTTCGTGTTGGTGACGAAGGAGACAGCCGTGTTGAACGCGAGTCCCTCGGGCACGGCGGGCAGACCGAGCGAGCCGGGCAGCACGGCCTGCAGCCGCTGCATCCCGTACAGGAGGAGGATCCCGACGAGCGAGAACGCGAGCACGGCGCGCAGGTACGCGCGCCAGCTCTGCTCGGACGAGGAGTCGACTCCGATCACCCGGTAGAGGCCGCGCTCGATCGCGAGGTCGCGGGTCGAGGTGTAGAGGCGGGCCATGCCGTCGCCGAGCGGGCGGTGCAGCAGGGCCAGGGCGAGGCCGACGGTCGCGACCTGGAGGACGGCGAAGAGCGTGTCCATCAGAAGCGCTCCGGTCGGACGAGGGCGACGAGCAGGAGCAGCACGGCACCGATCGCCAGGACCACGGCGAGGACGTCGAAGACGATCACCTCGACTCCTCCGGCACGCGGGCCGCACGGGGGTCGGCGGAGCGGACAGGAGGGCCGATCTTCTCGACCCCCTTCGCCGCGAGGCCGATGACGAGGAACAGGGCGAGCACGCCGAGGAGGTAGGCGAGGTCGAGCACGGAGGACTCCATCCGGAGGCGGACAGCGCCCGATCGAGCGCACGAATCCCGATGCAACACCCGCCGGGCGCCCCCGGATCCGCTCCTCACGGTTTCCCTACGGCCCGCCGCCGAATGCTCACGGTTCCCCTACGCCGCCCATCGTGAGAGCGGTCTCTCCCCGCAACGGCAGGGTTGGCGACGCGAAGGTCACGGTTTCGCATCGGTCCGCTCCGCGCTTTACAGCGACCACCCCGAGCAATATGTTGTCTCCGTGGACAAAGCCCCTCGGGGCTCCCCGCCCCTCCCGGGCGACGACACGACGGCGTGCATCCATCCGTGCACGCTCTCGCGCCGTCCTTCTCACTCGGACACTGCTTTCAGAGAGGAATGCACTCCATGAAGTTCTCGCGTGGACTCACGACGCTGGCCACCGCCGGCATCATCTCCCTCGGCCTCGCCGCCTGCTCGGCCAGCCCCGCCAACTCCGGCGGCGCCGCGAGCGGCGAGAGCGCCGAAGGCGACTGCACCGTCGGCATCTCGATGCCCACCCGCAGCCTCGAGCGCTGGATCAACGACGGCGAGGGACTCCAGTCCCAGCTCGAGGACGAGGGCTGCACCGTCGACCTCCAGTACGCCGACAACAAGACCGACCAGCAGATCTCGCAGATCCAGAACCAGATCGCCGGCGGCTCGAAGATCCTCGTGATCGCGGCCATCGACGGAGAGGCGCTCGCGCCGGTCCTGTCCGAGGCGAAGAAGCAGAACGCGACCGTCATCGCGTACGACCGCCTCATCAACGGCACCGCCGACGTCGACTACTACGCGACGTTCGACAACTACAAGGTCGGCCAGCTCCAGGGCCAGTACATCGAGGAGACCCTCGACCTCGCGAACGCCGCGGGACCCTTCACCCTCGAGCCCTTCGCCGGCAGCCCCGACGACAACAACGCCAAGTTCTTCTTCTCGGGTGCGTGGGACGTCCTGCAGCCCTACGTCGAGAGCGGCAAGCTCGTCGTCCCCTCGGGCAAGTCGCCCGCCTCGAACGACGACTGGGCCTCCATCGGCATCCAGGGCTGGGCCTCCGACAAGGCGCAGTCCGAGATGGACAACCGCCTCTCCTCCTTCTACACGGGAGACCAGAAGGTCGACGTCGTGCTCTCGCCCAACGACAGCCTCGCGATCGGCATCGAGGCGTCGCTGAAGTCGGCCGGCTACGCGCCGGGCGCCGACTACCCGGTGATCACCGGTCAGGACGCCGACAAGGCCAACGTCAAGGCGATCCTCGCCGACGAGCAGTCCATGACCGTGTGGAAGGACACCCGCACCCTCGGCGACCGCGTCTTCCAGATGGTGCAGTCGATCGTCGCGGGCGAGGAGCCCGAGGTGAACGACACCGAGACGTACGACAACGGCGAGAAGGTCGTCCCCTCCTACCTCCTCGAGCCGCAGGTCGTCGTGAAGGACGACGTGCAGTCGACCCTCGTCGACTCCGGCTTCCTGAAGGCCGGTGACGTCGGGCTCTGATCCCGAGGCGGGGGCGGGGAGGCGACGTCCTCCCCGCTCCCGCCCACCCCGTCCTCACCCACCACGACCACGAAGCGAGGCCCCGTTGGCCAGTCCCATCCTCATCATGCGCGAGATCGTCAAGGAGTTCGGCGGCGGTGTCCGCGCTCTCGACGGCGTCTCGCTCTCGGTGCAGCCCGGCGAGGTGCACGCGATCTGCGGCGAGAACGGCGCCGGCAAGTCGACGCTGATGAAAGTCCTCTCGGGCGTCTACCCCACCGGCAGCTTCGAGGGCTCGATCGAGTTCGAGGGCCGGGCGGCCCAGTACCGCTCGATCAACGACAGCGAGGCCGACGGCATCGTGATCATCCACCAGGAGCTCGCCCTCAGCCCCTACCTCTCCATCGCCGAGAACATCTTCCTCGGCAACGAGAAGTCCAAGCGCGGCGTCATCGACTGGAACGCGACGAACGCCGAGGCCGCGACGCTGCTCGCGCGGGTCGGCCTCGCCGAGAACCCCGCGACCAAGATCCTCGAGCTCGGAGTCGGCAAGCAGCAGCTGGTCGAGATCGCGAAGGCCCTGGCCAAGCGCGTGAAGCTCCTGATCCTCGACGAGCCCACCGCGGCGCTGAACGACGAGGACAGCGATCACCTGCTGGGCCTGATCGACCAGCTGCGCCGCCAGGGCATCACCTGCATCATCATCAGCCACAAGCTGAAGGAGATCCGCGCGATCGCGGACACCGTCACGATCATCCGCGACGGCCGCACGATCGAGAGCTTCGCCATGACGGCGGAGCAGGCGAGCGAGAGCCGCATCATCCGCGCGATGGTCGGCCGCGATCTCAACAGCATGTTCCCGCCGCGCGATCCGCAGATCGGCGAGGAGAAGCTGCGCGTCGAGAACTGGACCGTGCACCACCCCGTCGACGTCGACCGCGTGGTCGTCGAGGACGCCTCCTTCACCGTGCGCGCCGGCGAGATCGTCGGATTCGCGGGCCTGATGGGCGCGGGCCGCACCGAGCTCGCGATGAGCATCTTCGGCCGCAGCTACGGCACCGGCATCTCCGGCCGCGTCTTCAAGGACGGGAAGGAGATCCAGACCCGCACCGTCGACGAGGCGATCCGCAACGGGCTCGCCTACGCCACGGAGGACCGCAAGCGCTACGGCCTCAACCTCATCGGCGACATCACCGTCAACGTCTCGGCCGCCGCGCTCTCGCGACTCGCCCGTCTCGGAGTGATCGACAAGCACCGCGAGTACAAGGTCGCCGACTCGTACCGCTCGAAGATGAACATCAAGGCCCCGAGCGTCTCGGCCGTCACCGGCAAGCTCTCCGGAGGCAACCAGCAGAAGGTCGTCCTCTCGAAGTGGATCTTCTCGGGTCCCGACGTGCTGATCCTCGACGAGCCCACCCGCGGCATCGACGTGGGGGCCAAGTACGAGATCTACGGGATCATCAACGAGCTCGCGGCCCAGGGCAAGGCCGTCGTCGTGATCTCGTCCGAGCTGCCCGAGCTGATCGGGCTCTCCGACCGCATCTACACCATCTCCGAAGGCCGCATCTCGGGCGAGGTCGCCCGCGCCGACGCGACCCAGGAGCACCTCATGCACTTCATGACCGCAGGGAAGGACCAGGCCCGATGAGCGCCACGACCACCACAGCGCCGAGCGGCACGCCCGCGAACACGCCCTCCACGCCGCCCAAGCGGGGGCTCCGGATGAACGTCAACCTGCGCCAGTACGGCATCCTCGCCGCGCTGGGCGTCATAATCCTGCTCTTCCAGCTCCTCACCGGCGGCCGCCTGCTGCTGCCCGGCAACGTCAACAACCTGATCCAGCAGAACGCCTACGTGCTGATACTCGCGATCGGCATGGTCATGGTGATCATCGCCGGCCACATCGACCTCTCGGTCGGCTCGGTCGTGGCGATGGTCGGAGCGATCTCGGCGATCGCGATGAACAACTGGGGACTGCCCTGGGGAGTCGCCGTCGTCGTCGCGCTGCTCACCGGCGCGCTGGTCGGTGCCTGGCAGGGCTTCTGGGTGGCGTTCGTGGGCATACCCGCGTTCATCGTGACCCTCGCGGGCATGCTGATCTTCCGCGGATTCACGCTCGTGCTGCTCACGGGCGGCACGATCAACGGCCTCCCGACCGCCTTCACCGCCATCGGAGCCGGCTGGCTACCGGGCGTGCTCGGCGGCATCCTCGGCCGCGACGCGCTCACCCTCCTGCTCGGAGTGGTCGTCTCGGCGGTCCTCGTCGTGCAGCAGCTGCGCACCCGCGCCACGCTCCGCCGCCTCGAGCTCCCGCGCGAGCCGATCGCGTCCTTCTGGATCAAGGCCGGCATCGCGGTCGTCGCGATCATGGCGCTCGCCTGGCTGCTCGCCGGATACAGCGGAACCCCGATCATCCTGATCGTGCTCGCCGTGCTGATCCTCGCGTACAGCTTCGTCCTCGGCCGCACCGTGTTCGGCCGCCACATCTACGCGATGGGCGGCAACCTCTTCGCCGCGATGATGTCCGGCGTGAAGACGAAGTGGGTCAACTTCTTCATCTTCGTGAACATGGGCGTGCTGGCCGGAGTCGCGGGCGTCGTGAGCACGGCCCGCGCGGGCGGCGCCGTCGCCTCCGCCGGTCAGAACTACGAGCTCGACGCGATCGCGGCCGTCTTCATCGGAGGCGCGGCGGTGCAGGGCGGTGTCGGCACCGTGGTCGGCGCGGTCATCGGCGGACTCGTGATGGGCGTGCTCAACATGGGCCTGTCGATCCTGTCGGTCGACGCCGCGTGGCAGATGGCCATCAAGGGCTTCGTGCTCCTGCTCGCCGTCGCGTTCGACATCTTCAACAAGCGGCGGGCGGGCGGGCGCTAGGGCCCACTCCTCCGATCGCCTCGGGCGGGCCCTCTACTATGACGGGGCCCGCCCGAGTCGTCAGACCGCGCCGCGGGCCGCACCGACGAGAGACGGGTCAGCATGGCAGGAGCAGTCGGCGCCTCGAGCAACGCTCTGCTCCGCCGCCACAACCTCGCCGCGATCGCGACGCTCGTCCACCGCTCCGGGCCCCTCAGCCGCGCCGAGCTCGGTCAGCGGACCGGCCTCAACCGCTCCGCCGTCGCGAATCTGGTGGGCGAGCTGGCCGGACTGGGCTGGGTGGAGGAGGAGACGACCGCTCCCACCGGCCGCATCGGCCGCCCGAGCGCCACCGTCGTGCCCGGCCGGGCGTTCGCCGTCGTCGGAGTGCACCTCGACACCGACGCGATCATCGTCGGCCTCGTCGGGATGAACGGCGACCTCCTGCGCCGCGTGCGCTTCGACACCCCCACTCCGGCCACCCCCGACACCGTCGCGCGCGTCGTCTCGGGCATCGTCGACGGGTTCCGCTCCGAGAAGGAGGGGCACCGCATCCTGGTCGGCGCGGGAGTCGCGGTCCCGGGCCTGGTGCAGGCCGACTCCGGATTCGTGCAGATCGCGCCCCATCTGGGCTGGCGCGACGTCGATCTCGCGAAGCGGCTGGGCCGCGCGCTCGCTCTGCCGGTCTCGGTCGGCAACGACGCGAGCCTGGGCGCGATCGGCGAATCGCTCTTCGGAGCCGCGCGTGGCGTCGCCGACGTCGTCTACGTGACCGGGGGCGCGAGCGGCATCGGCGGCGGAGTGATCATCGACGGCCACCCGCTGCGCGGCTCCTCCGGTTTCGCGGCCGAGCTCGGCCACACCCTCGTCGCGGCCGGCGGGACCCGCTGCGGCTGCGGTCGCCACGGCTGTCTGGAGGCCGAGGTGCGGATGCGCTCCCTCCTCGACGTCCTCGGCGCGCGGGTCCTCGACCAGGACGAGCTCGACATCGCGCTGGGCACCTCCCGCGACCCCGCCGTCCTCGCCGAGGTCGCCCGCCAGGTCGACCTGCTCGCCGAGGGCCTCTCCACCTTCATCAACCTGTTCAACCCCACCTGCGTCGTCCTCGGCGGCTTCCTGGGATCCCTCCTCACGGTCGACCGCGAGCGCCTCGCCGCCCGGGTGTCGGCGCGCGCCCTCAGCGACCTGGCCCGCGGCGTCCGGATCGAGCGCGCGGCGCTCCGATCGCGTCTGGAGCTCGTGGGCGCGGCGGAGCTACCCTGGCGACGGGCGCTCGCGGATCCCGCCGCCGTCGGCGGCGGCTCCCCCGAGTCGGATGCGGTCGCCGTGACCGAGGCCGTCGACGCCCGCTGGTGAGCGCCTGACCGCGCCCGGGACCGGTGAGCGCCGCTCGCCGCAGAAGAAGGGGAACGTCGTGGCCGACTTCAACGAGACGATCATCGAGGAGTTCCGTGCGAACGGCGGAACGGTGACCACCGCCGGCTTCGGCCGCTCACTCGTGCTCCTGCACCACCTCGGCGCACGGTCGCGCGAGGAGCGCGTCTCGCCGTTGATGGCGCTGCACCCCTCGGCCGACGTCTGGCTGCTCGCCGCCTCCGCCGCGGGCGCCCCGAAGCACCCCGCCTGGTTCCACAACCTCGTCGCCGAGCCCGACGCCGCGATCGAGACTCCGGACGACGGAACGGTCCCCGTGCGCGCCCGCGTCCTCGAGGGCGCCGAGCGCGACGCGGGCTGGAGGCTCTTCACCGACGCCTCCGAGGGCTTCGCCGGCTACGAGCGCAGGACGACCCGCGTCATCCCCGTCGTCGAGCTCGCCCGCCGCTGACCCCGGTCGCCGTGTCGTTCAGCCGCCCGGCGATGTACCGCATCTGAACCGGGTCGCTCCAGTAATCGGAGTGGCCCCGGGGATGGGTGATCGTCTGGTCACGGGGATCCGCCAGGCAGACGTCCTCGAGGCCGCGGTGACCGAGCTCGGTGGCGATCGGATCCGTCTCCCTCCAGAAGTTCGCGACCGATCGGCAGTTCGCGACGACCTCGTCGAAGTGCGCAGCGGAGAAGCGCTGGGGGAAGAACGAGGCGTAGAGGGTGTCGAGCGGACTTCCGCACAGCACGAGATCCAGGTCCTCGAGCGCAGGATGCTGCTGCACCCACCAGAAGCAGAGGACCGATCCCTGGGAGTGACCGACCAGAACGGTCGGACCAGCACGGAGCCGATCGCCCACCAGGAGCTCCTGATCGAGACCGTCGAGAACCGCCTGCCGGTACGAGCGGCCGGCGAGTGGATGCGCTGTCACCGGCCAGAATCCGGCGATGTCGGCGATCATCCCGTAGACGGTCCGCACCCGGCCCGCGCCTCCGCCCGTCACCACGAAGACGACGGCCGCCACCGCGAGACCCTGACTCAGGGGAACCGTGAGTTCGAAGACGATCGCCGACGACAGGATCAGATGCAGGAGCAGCGCTGAGGCGCCGATCCAGAGCGGCACCGCGAGGATCACCCCGCCCCGCAGGCTCCTCGGGAGTCCGGAGACCAGATCGTGCTGGAAGCGAGCCCGCGCGGTCCACCGGGAAGCCGATTCACCGGAACCGCCCCTGAGAGGACGACGAGCGAGATGGAGCACCAGCACTCCCAGTGCGAGCGCGAGCAGCCCGAGCAGCAGGAAGAGCGTCACCCGGTCGATCAGTCCTGAGCTGATGGAGCTCTTCGAGGCCTGCAGAGGCATGACGAGCCTCTCGATGCGATCGTCGTCCCTGCGCTCCCGGACGAAGGGGAACGCGTAGTTCCGGGAGTTGAGGTATCGGAGGACGATGTCCGCGCCGAGGCGCAGGGCCGAGCCGTACACGTGCACGAGACCCACTGCGAGGAGGCAGGCCAGCCCGGCCGCGGTGAGGCTGATGCTCGGGGTTGCTGTCCGCCGCGAGCGCACGATGTCGACGGCGGTGAGCGCGAGGGCGACGGCGATCCCCGTGAGGAGGGTGACGACGATCGACGCCGCGAGCGGGTCGACGTGCAGCTCCGACGGCACGGACCACGGCGCATCGAGGAACGTCTGGGTCTCTTCCGGGTCGACGGGCACTCTGACCTGGAGAAGAGGCGAGAGCAGCGGTGGCAGCGGCTCGTCGAACCGCCATCGGGTCGGAGGCGCGACCAGCACTCCCACGCACACGGCGACGATCGCAGCCGCGTGCAGCGCCCCCATCCCGAGGATCGACGACGGAGCCCCTCGTCGACGGAGGAAGACGACGCGGACCAGCGTCCCCAGGCCGAGCAGGATCGTCACGGTGAGCAGCGGGAACGACGGGCTCGACGGGTCGACCCCCAGGACCTGGGGCAGTCGCATCAGCCGCATCGCCGTCTCGACGAGGGCGACGCCCCAGATCAGCGCGCTGATCGTCACGAGCACACCGAAGAAGGCGACGCAGACCGAGAAGATCCGGCGCTCGACGGTGCGGGCGCCCCGCGCATCGGCGGGCGGACCCATCTCGGCGGCGACGTTCACGAGGGTGAAGGGGAGTGCGGCGAACCAGAGCATCCGCGCCTTCGACCTCGAGGTCCTGGACCAGTCGATCTTCCTCACCTGGTGCTCGGGCTCGCGGGCGGGGCCGAGAACGTCCGGCTCTCCCCGGTCGGACAATCTCAGGACCGGCGCGTCGCCGGAGGCGGTGTGCCGACGGTGGTCCCCGATGCCGTGCACGCGCAGTTCCAGGGGTCCGACGCCAGGGCGCTCCCTGCCACGGACGACACCTCTGTCGTTCCGACCTGCCATGCCCGCACGGTACTCCTGAGGCTGGACGAGCACCACGGCCCGTCCCGTGCCGGGGCCCCGATCAGCGGAACGGCACCGGCACGATGTCGGGCGTGCTCCAGCGCAGCGCGATCCGCTCGCGGAACCCGTCGCGCCGCAGCTCCGTCTCGAGCGCGTCGATCACGAGCGGGGCCAGCCCGCGGTGCTCGACCATCACGTCGATCGCGAGCACTCCCCCGTCGGTGACGAGCGTCGATCCCACTCCCGGGATCAGCGCGAGGAACCGCTGCGCATCGACCTGCACGTGCCGGTGGTCGCGCAGCCGGCGCAGCAGCACGGGCAGAGCGAGGGCGTCGAGCGGAGTCACATCGGCACGCAGCGGGATCACCCGCGAAGCGTCCCGCCCGCCGACGTCCGCCGGGTGAACGCCGGCCCCTCCCCCGGTGTCCCTCCGGCGTCCCTTCGCCCCGCTCCGCGAGACACCGGCTCAGCTCAGGACACGCCGTGAGGAGCGACCCGCAGCGGCATCCCGGCGGCAGGATGACGGC
The DNA here is from genome assembly GCF_023743255.1 of Rathayibacter rubneri. Taxonomy (NCBI): domain Bacteria; kingdom Bacillati; phylum Actinomycetota; class Actinomycetes; order Micrococcales; family Microbacteriaceae; genus Rathayibacter; species Rathayibacter rubneri. The sequence continues at coordinate 16,674 of NZ_JAMRYM010000004.1, forward strand.
CGTGGACTTCACCGACGGCTTCGACGAGGGCCGCCTCGACCCGGAGCGCTGGATCGACCACTACCTCCCGCAGTGGACCGAGCCCGACCGCTCCCGCGCCCGCTGGTCCCTCGACGACGACGGGCTCCTCCTCCGCATCGACGCCGATCAGCCGCCGTGGCGCGAGGACGACGGAGCGATGCGCGTCTCGAACCTGCAGACCGCGACGTTCTCCGGCCCGGTGGGCAGCACCCGCGGCACCCACCGCCACCGCCCCGACCTGCGCGTGCGCACCGAGGTGCCGACCCGCCGCCTCTGGACTCCCACCGGCGGACACGTCGAGGCGCTCCTCTCGGCGAGCCCCGACCCCTCCTGCATGCTCGCGATCTGGCTGGTCGGCACCGAGGAGTCCCACCCTGACGACTCCGGCGAGATCACCGTCGCGGAGCTGTTCGGCTCCCTCCGCGGCGAGCGCCGCTCGATCGTCCGCACCGGGGTGAAGGCCGTGAACGACCCGCGCCTGCGCACCGACGTCGTCGACGCCGACCTGCCGATCGACACCGCCGAGCCGCACCTCTACTCCGCCGACTGGTCCGAGGACGGAGTCGTCCTCTCGGTCGACGGCTCCGTCGTCCACCGGGTCGCCCAGTCGCTCCCCTACTCCCTGCAGCTCATGATCGACCTCTTCGAGTTCCCGGAGGAGGGCCCGCGCGACCCCGCCGCCTACCTCCGCACCGCCCGAGTCCACCGCGTCCGCGGCGACTCCTGACCCGCGGAGGTCGACGAACGACGAAGCCCCCGACCGGACATCCGATCGGGGGCTTCGTCTTCTGCTGGTGCGCGAGGGGGGAGTTGAACCCCCACGCCCTTTCGGGCACACGGACCTGAACCGTGCGCGTCTGCCTATTCCGCCACTCGCGCTCACCACGGTGCCTGAGCACCGACGAGAAAGACTACCACCCTCCGAGCCCGCCCGTGAACTCGACGTCGTCGAAGCGCATCCCGCGACCCCGCCGGCACCCTCCGACAACCCCGCGAAAAAGCCCTGAGGCACCCGTATCCAGAGCATCCCAGTAACATGCCCGTAGCCGTGCGCGGCGCAGACGACATAGGAAGCCACGTGAGCGCGCAGACAGCTCGATCCGTGCGCGACCGCCGAGAAGGCGACGAAACGGGAGATCGGAAGACTGTGGGCATACTGGACAACTTCGAGAAGGGACTCGAGCGCGTCGTCAACGGCGCGTTCGCGAGGACCTTCAAATCGGGGCTGCAGCCGGTCGAGCTCGCGTCCGCCCTCCGCAGGGAGCTCGACACCACGGCCGCCGTCGTCACCCGCGACCGCATCCTCGTGCCGAACAGCCTGACCCTGCGCATGTCCGCCGCCGATCTCTCCCGCATGGAGCGGATGGGGGCCACGCTGATCGACGAGCTCACGACCGTCGCCACCGAGCACGCGAAGAAGCAGGGCTTCCGCTTCCCCGGTCCCGTCGACATCCGCCTCGCCGCCGACGCCTCGCTCAGCGACGGCATGGTCGAGGTCGACTCCCGGAGCGTCAAGGGCACCGTCGCCTACACGCCGGTCCTCGACATCGCCGGCCGTCGCCACCCGATCACCAAGTCCCGCACCGTCATCGGCCGGGGAGCGGACGCCGACATCACCGTCGACGACTCCGGCACCTCCCGCAAGCACGTCGAGATCCTGTGGGACGGCTCGCGCGCCCAGGTGCACGACCTCGGCTCGACCAACGGCTCCAAGCTCGACGGCAAGCCCGTGACGCAGGCCGTCCTCTCGCCCGAGCAGACCATCACGATCGGGCGCACGTCGATCGTGTTCCGCATCGTTCAGGGCGCCGCACCCGCGCGCGCCGACCGCTCGCCGTCCGGTCGGTCCGGACGCGCCTCCGACGGATTCTGGGACGACCGGCTATGAGCGAGCTCACCCTCTTCCTCCTGCGCATCGCGTTCCTCGCGCTGCTGTGGTTCTTCGTGTTCGGCATCGTCTACGCGCTGCGCTCCGACCTGTTCGGGCAGCGGGTGCGCAAGCTCCCGACCGCCGCGCAGGCGGGCGCCGACGATGCGCCGTTCGTCACCGCGGCCCAGCCGGTCGTGGCCGCCTCGGCTCCCCCGCAGCAGCCGGCGCCCGTGCAGCAGCAGGCACCGTCGGCCCGCCGCTCCCGCGAGGCCGCTGCCGAGCGCACCGATTCCGGGGGCGTCGCCACGGTCCACACCGCGCAACGCCTCGTCATCACCTCGGGCCCCAAGCGCGGCACCGAGCTGGAGCTGAACGGCGAGCCGCTCACCATCGGCCGCTCCTCCGAGTCGGCCCTCGTGATCCGCGACGACTACACCTCCACGCACCACGCGCGCCTGCTGATCTGGAACGACGAGTGGATGATCCAGGACCTCGACTCCACCAACGGCACGTTCCTCGACGGCCGCCGCGTGGGCGCGCCGACCAAGGTGCCGCTGAACACCCCCGTCAAGGTCGGCACGACCACCTTCGAACTGCGTCGGTCGTAGGCCGACCCGTGACCTCCACTCCTGACAGCGCCGTCGGCGCGGCGCGCGAGAGCGCCGCCGTGTCGCACGTCGGCCGCATCCGCTCCAACAACCAGGACTCCGGCTACGCGGGCCGGCAGCTCTTCGTCGTCGCCGACGGCATGGGCGGGCACGCGGGAGGCGACGTCGCCTCGTCCATCGCGATCAAGCGCATCGCCCAGGCCGACCGCACGTACGCGTCGACCTACGAGGCCGAGGACGAGCTCAAGCGCACCCTCCTCGCCGCGAACACCCTTCTCGCCGAGGCCGTCATCGACCACCCCGAGCTCACCGGCATGGGCACCACGGTCAGCGCGATCGTGCGCGTCGGCGCGTCCGTCGCGATCGCCCACATCGGCGACTCGCGGATCTACGTGCTGCGCGACAGCAAACTCGAGCAGGTCACCACCGACCACACCTTCGTGCAGCGCCTCGTCGACTCCGGTCGCATCACCGAGGAGGAGGCGATGACGCACCCGCGCCGCTCCGTCCTCATGCGGGTGCTCGGCGACGTCCACACGAACCCCGAGATCGACACGCTCACGCTCGAGACCGAGCCGGGAGACCGCTGGCTGATCTGCTCCGACGGCCTCTCGGGAGTGGTCCCGCACGACGAGATCCTCAAGGAGCTGTCGCGCAGCGAGTCGGCCCAGCAGGTCGCCGACCGACTGATCCGCGACAGCCTCTCGCACGGCGCTCCCGACAACGTGACCGTCGTGATCCTCGACGTCCCGGGCGAGAACGACACCGCGCAGGCGCTCGTGCCGACCCCGGAGCCGGTCGTCGTCGGGTCGGCCGCGGCACCGACGCCGATCAGCACCGACGACTCGCAGAACCGCCTCCGCATCCCCGGGCTCCGTCTGCACACCCGCGCCCCGGCCGCGCAGGGCCCGACCCACTTCGAGCCGGAGTCCGAGGACTACCTCGACGAGCTGATCGAGGAGGATCGCCGCCGCCACCTGCGCCGCCGGATCACCTGGCTCGTCGGCCTCTCGCTCGTCCTGATCGCCGGCTTCCTCGGCGTCCTGCTCGCCTACGACTGGACGCAGTCGCGCTTCTACGTCGGCACCGACGGCGACACCGTGATCATCTACCAGGGCATCCAGCAGTCCGTGGGCCCGCTCTCGCTCTCCAGCGTGAAGGAGGACACGGGCATCCCCCTCGACTCGCTCCGCGAGTACGACGTGGAGCAGCTGGAGCAGACCATCAGCGCCGAGTCCTACGCCGGAGCGGTCGACATCGTCGAGCGCCTGACCGACGCGAACGGAGCACCGTGACCGACACCCGGAGCGCCCCCGCGGCCGTCGAGCGCCGACGCCCCCGCCTGCACAAGCAGAAGATGCGCAATCTCGAGCTCCTGCTCCTGATCGGCGCCTGCCTGATCGACGCCTCGGCGATCCTGCTGGTCCAGCTGGGCGCCCTCGGCGCCGTCGACACCACGCTGGTCTCGCTCGGTGCGGGCCTCTCGGCGCTCGTCCTGGTGGTGCACGTGGTGCTCCGCTTCGCGGCTCCGGAGGCGGACCCGTTCCTCCTCCCCATCGCGACGGTCCTGAACGGCCTCGGCGTCGCCGAGATCTACCGGATCGACATCGCCGACGGCGCCACCGGCTGGGAGTCGGTCGCGGTGCGCCAGATCATCTGGAGCGGTCTCGCGATCGTCGCGGCCATCGTGGTGCTCGTCGTCATCCGCAACCACCGCATCCTCTTCCGGTACACCTACGTGGCCGGCTTCGCCGCGATCGTGCTGCTCCTGCTGCCGTTGCTGCCGTTCATCGGCCGCGAGGTCAGCGGTGCGCGCGTCTGGATCGGCATCGGCGACTTCTTCAGCTTCCAGCCCGGCGAGATCGCGAAGATCGCGCTCGCGGTCTTCTTCGCGGGCTACCTGGTGCGCAATCGCGACTCCCTCTCGATGGTCGGCAGGACGTTCCTCCGGATGCGCTTCCCGCGTCTGCGCGACCTCGGCCCGATCCTCGTGGTCTGGGCCGTCTCGATGTCGGTCATCGTCTTCCAGCGCGACCTCGGCACGGCGCTGCTCTACTTCGGCCTGTTCCTCGTGATGCTCTACGTCGCCACGGGCCGCACCAGCTGGGTGATCATCGGCGTCGGCCTCTTCCTCGGTGGCGCGATCCTCGCGAGCCAGACGCTGGGCTACGTCGGCAACCGCTTCGCGAACTGGCTCGACCCCTTCGACCCGGACCGCTACGGCGCCGACCCGGGCGGCAGCTTCCAGCTCGTGCAGGGCCTCTTCGGACTCGCGCACGGCGGTCTCCTGGGCACCGGCCTCGGTCAGGGCATGCCCGACATCACGCCGGTCCCCCAGTCGGACTACATCATCGCGAGCCTCGGCGAGGAGCTCGGCCTCGCCGGTCTCTTCGCGATCTTCGGCCTCTACCTGCTGCTCGTCTCGCGCGGCTTCCGCATCGGCTTCGCCGGGCAGGACGACTTCGGCCGCCTGCTGGGCGTCGGCCTCTCGTTCGTCATCGCCCTGCAGTGCTTCATCGTGATCGGAGGCGTCACCCGGGTGATCCCGCTGACCGGCCTCACGACGCCGTTCCTAGCCGCGGGAGGCTCCTCCCTCGTGGCCAACTGGATGATCGTCGCGGTCCTCCTCCGTCTCTCGGACACAGTCCGCAGCCAGCCTCGTCTGGTGGTGTGATCCGTCGATGAACCGTGAACTCAAGCGCGTGAGCATCGTCGTCCTGACGATGTTCGTCGCCCTCTTCCTCTCCACGACCACGATCCAGGTGATCCAGGCGGACACCCTGTCGGAGGATTCGCGCAACACCCGCACGCTCTACGAGAGCTTCTCGACCGAGCGCGGGGCGATCCTGGTCGACGGCCAGCCGATCGCCTCCTCCGTGCCGAGCGACGACCTCTACAAGTTCCAGCGCCAGTACGCGAACGGGCCCCTCTACTCGGGAGTCACGGGCTACTTCACGCTCAACCAGGGCACGACCGGCATCGAGCGCTCGCTCAACGACTACCTCTCGGGCACCTCGAACTCGCAGTTCTTCGACGAGATCGACAACCTCGTCTCGGGTCAGGACCCCACCGGCGCCTCCGTCGAGCTCTCGATCGATCCGGTCGCGCAGCAGGCGGCCTTCGACGCCCTCGGCGACTACACCGGCGCGGTCGTGGTGACGGAGCCGGCCACGGGCCGCATCCTCGCGATGGTCTCCAAGCCCACCTTCGACCCCACCTCCCTCGCGTCCCACGACACGAACGACGTTCTGGCCGCGTACCAGGCACTCAACGACGACCCGGGAGATCCGCTGATCAACCGGGCCATCGGCGGCTCGCTGAACCCGCCCGGCTCGGTCTTCAAGCTCGTCGTCGCCTCGGCGGCGATCGAGTCCGGTCGCTTCACGCCCGACTCGAGCTTCCCGAACCAGCAGGCGTTCACCCTGCCGGGCACGAGCACCCAGGTCACGAACTCCGGAGGCGGCCTCTGCGGCCCCGGGGACACGGTCACGCTCGCCACCGCGGTGAAGCTTTCCTGCAACGTGCCGATGGCCGAGATGGGCGTGCAGCTGGGCGCCTCCGCGATCCGCGAGACGGCCGAGAAGTTCGGCTTCGACACCGAGCTCGAGATCCCGATGTCGGTCGAGGCGAGCACCTACCCCGCGACGACGGACGACGCGCAGACCGCGCTCACCGCGTTCGGCCAGTACGAGGTGCGCGCCACTCCGCTGCAGATCGCGATGGTCTCGGCGGCGATCGCGAACGGCGGCGAGGTGATGGAGCCGAGTCTCGTCGACGTCATCCGCTCGCAGGATCTGAGCGTCCTGGAGCAGTTCGAGGAGAACCCGCTGGGCCGCGCCGTGAGCGAGGAGACGGCGGACGCCGTGAAGGCGATGATGGTCGCCAGCGTGGAGGACGGCGCCGCGACTAATGCGACAATAGGTGGCGTCACCGTGGCCGGCAAGACCGGCACCGCCGAGAACGGCGGGGACGACCCCTACACCCTCTGGTTCACCGGATTCGCTCCTGCGGACGATCCGCAGTACGCCATCACCGTCCTCGTCGAGAACGGCGGAGGACTCGGACAGAACGGGTACGGCAATCTTCTCGCCGCACCCATCGCACAACAGGTACTAGAGGCGGTGCTGAACAAATGAGACCCACCACAGGCCTCACCTTCGGGGGACGCTACGAACTGCAGTCCAGGATCGCCATCGGCGGCATGGGCGAGGTGTGGCAGGCGACGGATCTGGTGATCGGCCGGACCATCGCGATCAAGATCCTGAAGGACGAGTACCTCGGCGATCCGGGCTTCCTCGAGCGCTTCCGCGCCGAGGCCCGCCACGCCGCGCTCGTCAACCACGAGGGCATCGCCAACGTCTACGACTACGGCGAGGAGGACGGCTCCGCGTACCTCGTCATGGAGCTCGTGCCCGGCGAGGCCCTCTCGACGGTGCTCGAGCGCGAGCGCGTGCTCTCGACCGACAAGGTCCTCGACATCGTCGCGCAGACCGCGCTCGCGTTGCACGCGGCCCACGCCGCCGGCCTCGTCCACCGCGACGTCAAGCCGGGCAACCTGCTCATCACGCCCGACGGCCGCGTCAAGATCACCGACTTCGGCATCGCCCGCATCGCCGACCAGGTCCCGCTCACCGCGACCGGCCAGGTCATGGGCACGGTCCAGTACCTGTCCCCGGAACAGGCGAGCGGTCAGCCCGCGTCGCCCGCCACCGACATCTACTCGCTGGGCATCGTCGCGTACGAGTGCCTCGCCGGGCGCCGTCCGTTCACGGGCGAGTCGCAGGTCGCCATCGCGATGGCCCAGATCAACGACACCCCGCCGGAGCTGCCCGTCACGGTGGCCGAGCCGGTGCGCAACCTCGTCTACTCCTGCATCGCCAAGAAGCCCGCCGACCGTCCGGCCACCGCCGCGCACCTGGCGCGGGCCGCGCAGGCCCTGCGCACCGGAGACGTCCGCGGAGCGGCCCTCGCCGTGCCCGCCGTCGCGGGCGACCTGCCGACCACGCAGGCGACCACCGTGCTGCCGTCCGCCGCGGGCGCCACCCAGGCCACCACCGTGCTGCCCTCGAACACGGCCGCCGTCGCCGCCGGCTCGCTCGTCGGCGCCCCCGAGCTCCAGGATGAGGTCGAGGAGCCGCGCAAGCGCAGCCCGTGGACCTGGCCGCTGATCGCGCTCATCGTGATCCTCGCCATCGTCATCGGCGGCACGATCTTCGCGCTGACCACGGGTGACGGCGATCAGCCCGAGCCGACGCCCACCGTCACGCAGACCCAGGCCCCCTCGCCGACTCCGACACCCACTCCGACCCCGACTCCCACCCAGACCTCGAACTTCGTGCCCATCAACGAGGCCGACTACGTCGGCCGTCCGTTCGACGAGGTCGAGGCCGAGCTCGCCGCGCTGGGAATGGGCGTCGACCGCGTCGACGGCCCGAACGCCCCGAGCGCCGATCAGGTCGGCCTCGTCGAGGGAGTGAACCCCACGGCGAACGTGGTCAAGGGCACGACCATCGAGGTGTCCGTCTTCACCGACGTGGCGACTCCGGATGCTCCGACGGCCGTGCCGACGGTGACTCCCGCCGCGTCGAGCGTCGACGCCGGCGCGACCTTCAACGTCACCTGGAGCAACTACAACCAGTGCCCGAGCGGCACCTCGGTCGCCGGCTACCGGGTGACCGCGACCGGCGAGGGCGCCTCCGTCACGAGCACCAACCCGTCGAACTCCACCACCGCGGCGATCCAGGCAGGGCCCGCCGCCGGCTCGATCGACGTCACCTACACGGTCATCTGCGGAGAGACGGAGTCGGCCGCCTCGCCGACCCTGACGGTCGCGGTCGACGCCCCGGCTCCGACCCCGACTCCGACGCCCACCAACTCGAGCTCGGCGACCGCGCCTCCCACCGGCGCGCCGGAGGAGTAGGCCGCAGACATCGCGACGGGCCCGGAGGAGCGATCCTCCGGGCCCGTCGTCGTCCCCGACGCGTCCAGCCGGATCACGTCGGGCCCGCGGGTACACTTGCCGTGGCTCCTGCGGGGGCAGGGCCATACGGGATTCAGGGCGGGAGCGCACGCGTGACGGAAGAGGGTCGCCTGATCGCGGGACGGTATCAGGTCGGGCCCCGGCTCGGACGCGGCGGCATGTCCGAGGTCTACCTCGGCACCGACACCCGGCTCGGACGCACCGTGGCGATCAAGGAGCTCAAGCTCTCGCTGTCCTCCGACTCCGCGTTCCGCCTGCGGTTCCGTCAGGAGGCGCAGTCCGCCTCGCGCATGTCGCACCCCACCATCGTCCGCGTCTTCGACGCCGGCGAGGAGGTCACGGTCGACGAGCAGGGCGCCGAGTCGCGCCGCCCGTTCATCGTCATGGAGCACATCGAGGGACGCCTCCTCAAGGACGTCATCGCCGAGGGCCCGGTCGACGTGGACGAGGCCGTCCGCATCACCGAGGGCATCCTCACCGCGCTCGAGTACTCCCACCGTGCCGGTGTGGTCCACCGCGACATCAAGCCCGGCAACATCATGCTGACGCCGTCGGGCCAGGTGAAGGTGATGGACTTCGGCATCGCCCGCGCCGTCTCCGACTCAGCGGCGACCGTCGCCCAGACGACCGCGATCCTCGGCACCGCCGCCTACTTCTCGCCCGAGCAGGCGAAGGGCGAGCAGGTCGACGCGCGCAGCGACCTCTACTCCGCGGGCATCGTGCTCTTCGAGCTCCTCACCGGGCGGGCGCCGTTCCGCGGCGACACCCCGGTGGCCGTGGCCTACCAGCACGTCAGCGAGACGCCGCCCGCACCGAGCTCCATCAACCCCGCCGTCAGCCCCGCCCTCGACTCGATCGTGGCCCGGGCGCTCTCGAAGGACCGCTACGAGCGGTTCCAGGGAGCGGCCGAGTTCCGCGACGACCTCCGCGATGCCGCGGCCGGCCGCCTCGCCGAGCACCGGCCGATCGACGAGCTCACCACCTCGCTCTTCGCCGCGCGCAGCCAGGGCGGCATGAACGACTCCGAGCTCGCGCTGCGCCAGCTCGCCGAGGACAACTCGGCCGTGCGCACGCAGCGCCGCCCGCCGGTCCTCTGGATCTGGTCGTCGATCGTCGTGCTCGCGGTGATCGTGGCGGCCCTGGTGATCTGGGTGCTCACCCTCCAGCCCACGACCACGCTCCCCTCGCAGTCGCGCGAGGTGCCGACCCTCACGGGCACGAGCTACGACAGCGCGCAGTCGACGCTGACGGCCCTCGATCTCGTCCCGAGCCAGGTGACCGAGTTCAGCGACTCCGTCCCGGAGGGCGAGGTGGTCCGCACCGATCCCGGATCCGGCACCATCGTCGCTCCGGACACCGTGATCCGCGTCTACGTGTCGCAGGGCGTCCAGCCCGTCGCCGTTCCGGGCACCGCCGGCACGAACCTCGGCGAGGCCATCGCCGCCATCACCGGGGCGGGCCTCGCGGAGGGGTCGCAGACGCGCCAGAACTCGCCGACGATCGCCGCCGACGTGGTACTCTCGACCACTCCGTCGGCGGGCGAGCAGGTCGTCCCCGGCACGCCGGTCGATCTCGTCGTGTCCTCGGGTACCGTCGTCCTGCCCGATCTCGTCGGCCAGTCGCTCAGCGCGGCCCTGGCGGCCCTCGAGGCCGAGGAGCTGCAGCTGGTCGGCGTCGAGGCGCCCGACGAGTCGTGCGAGTCGGTGCGGGCGAATCCGCCGATCATCACGCAGTCGCTCGCCCCCGGCGAGGTGCCGCAGGGCTCCACCGTCGAGCTCGGGTACTGCGCCGGCTGACCGAGTCGCGGAGCGGCCGAGCACGTCCGCCGCTCCGCCGACGGGCCCGCGAGGAGTGGATGCGCCTCCGCATCTCCCGGGATGGACGCGCGCCCGGACGAACCCCTTCCGCTCGGCCTCAGGCGCGGCGGGCGTCGACCAGCGGCTGCTCGAGGTGGAGCAGGTCGCTCGACGCCCCCGACTCCGCCGCAGGCGAGATCCTGCCCCGGATGTCGCTCGGCGTGAGCCCCTCTCGGCGCTTCAGAGCCCGACGCAGGTGATCGGCGGACGAGAACCCGGAGGAGGCCGCGATGGTCTCGAGCGGCACCTCTCTCGGACGACGCCGCAGCAGCTCGACCGCGCTGGCCACGCGGGCGCGTTCGATCTCGCTCGCGACGGTGGTGCCGGCGTCCTCGAACAGGCGCTGCAGCGAGCGGGTCGAGACGTTCACCGCGTCGGCCACCGCCTCGGGAGTGCAGCGCGGTGTGCGATGCGTGCGATCGATGACGATCCTCGCCCGCCCCAGGGTCGCGGCTCGAATGCTCGTCGCACCGGACTGCGCGCCGTGCGAGGCGAGGAACGCGCTCACCAGCAGCTGCTTCACGACGTGGACGAAGTTCGCGAGCTCGGCCTCGCCCGGGACGCCCGTTCCCGACTCCGCCGCGAGCGCGAACGCCGTCGTGAAGGCGGCGGCGGCGCGCGTGGTCCGCGCATCGGGATCGAGCGCATGCACGCCCGAGTTCGTGTCGAAGCCGTAGCGGCGCATCTCGTCCGCGCGGAGGGAGATCTGCAGCAGGCTCACGGGCGTCGTCGACTCCGTGGTGAACGTGGTCGTGCCGGGCTGGTACGAGATCGAGCCCGGCCGCAGCAGAGTGGTGCGCTCCGGACCGACCATCCGCACGAAGCCCTCGAGCAGGAAGGAGAAGGTGAGCACCGAGGAGTCGTCGGCACCCCAGGTTCCGCGCAGGACCCGGAGCGGGGAGGCGGTGATCAGGACGACGCTGACGTCCTGGGAGCCGAAGCCGGAGCCCGTGATTCGGGGCACCGTCCCGGGCTTCACGACGATGCGCGGTCCGAGGCCCTCGAGTTCCCGTATGCCCGTGTACGCCCAGGAGATCTGTTCCACCATCTGCCGCCCCCGGATGTGTCGTTCCGGCAGTCGATCCCCTTGCCGGATGTCCTCCGATTATGCCGGGAAGGGCTACCGCATCTTCCGCCGGAGACCCGTCAAAACACGCCAGCAGGACTGGTGATGAAGCCTCGCGTGGTGCGGAGCGACCCCCGCAGATCCGCGGATCGCTCTCCACTATCCGACATCCATAGCGCATTTCCGGCGCAATCCGCGCGGGTCGTGGCGGGCGAGGTTGACCCCACTGCGGGGGCCATTTCGATGACCTGGACCTCGCGGCGCACGTCGCGAACAGACGGGGCGCCGCGTGCTCCTAGGCCTCGGCGGCGATCGCGGGAGAAGCCGGCCGGCTTCCTCCCACCTCCGTCAGCCAGTTCGCCAGGAGTGCGCGCCCGTAGGGCGTGAGCACCGACTCGGGATGGAACTGCACGCCCACCACCGGCGCGGCGCGGTGCCGGAGGGCCATCACGACGCCCTCGGGCGACATCGCGGTCACCTCGAGCTCGGCGGGCAGCGAGCCGCGCTCCACGGCCAGCGAGTGGTAGCGCATGGCGTCGAATCCGGAGGGGATGCCCGCGAACAGCGCATCCCCCGCGTGCTCGACGGGCGAGGTGCGCCCGTGGAGCGGTTCGGGCGCCTCGCCGACGCGCGCGCCGAGCGCGTGCGCGATCACCTGGTGGCCGAGGCACACGCCCAGCAGCGGATGCGCGTGCTCGACCGCGTGCCTCACGAGCGCGATCGACGTCGGCACGTCCTCGGGCCGTCCCGGCCCCGGCGAGACGAGCACGGCGTCGACCGCGTCGGCGCGGAGGATCGCCTCGGGCGCGGCGAGTTCGGCACCCTCGACCACCTCGACCTCGGCGCCCAGCTCGCGCAGGTAGGCGACCAGGGTGAAGACGAAGCTGTCGTAGTTGTCGACGACGAGGATCCGGGTCACAGCGCGCTCCTCGGCCCGCTCACTCCTGAACGGTGACGTTCCGGTCCAGGACCAGCGACTGCACCCACGGGAAGACCCATTCGGCGAGGGCGACGAGGACCGCCGCCACGAGGACGAGGACGATCAGGAGCCGGACCCACCAGGGCCCGGGCAGGACCCGCCACAGTGCCGCGTACACGTCAGCCCTCCTCGGCGACCGTGGCCGCGATCTCGGCGGGCGGACCGGCGGACCGGGGCTGCCACGACTCGAGCACGCCGTAGGCGATGATCCGCTCAGCGGTCGAGTAGAGCGGATTGCAGCTGGTCAGGGTGATCAGCCGGTCGGTGGGAGCGACGTCGGTCGTCCACGGCACCGGATCGATGACCTGCACGTCCGACGGCTGCACGTACTCGAGGTTGCGGAAGCGGTAGGTGTACCAGCCGTCGGCGGTCTCGATGTAGATCGCATCACCCAGCTGCAGCTCGTCGATCAGGTGCATCCCGCCGCCGTACGCGCTGCGGTGGGCGGCGAGAGCGAAGTTGCCCACCTCTCCGGGCATCTGCGTGGTGGGGTAATGGCCGATGCTGCCCTCGTCGAGGACGTTCGCCGCGTCGACGCCCTCGGCGATCGTGCGGACCCACCCCTCGCCGTACCGGGGGATGTAGAGATTGCCGAACGACGTGTCGATCGCCGACGCCGGAGAGACGACGGGCGCCCCGAAGTCGACCGGAGCGCCCTCGGTGGAGGGCGCGACCTCCGCGGAGGGCGACTCGGACGACTGCGGTCCTCCCCAGCTCTGCCGCAGCTCCGCGGCCTCGGAGGTCTGCTGGTTCGCGATGACCGCGTCGTTCCACCACAGCTGCCAGCCGAGGAAGAGGAGCACGAGGACACCGGCGGTCATCAGGAGCTCGCCCACCACTCCGAAGAACGAGAGGCGGCGCCGCGGGCGGGCGGCGGTACGCCTCGATCGACGCCGCCGAGGGGCGTCGGAGGGCTGCGGGGCGGACATGGCTCGAGTCTAATCGGGCCGTTCCCGCAGGATCCGGCCTCAGGGGCCGGCTGGGGAGACGCCCTCAGCGCCCTGTGGAGAACCGGTGCCGCGGGCCGTCGCGGGCACCCGCTCCCGGTCGGAGGGCTCGGCCCGGTACAGTGTTCCCCATGGCACGAGCGACGAAGAGCCCGAAGCCGGAGCGCGACGAGGCCCGGACCGGAGAGAACTCCCCCAACCCGGTCTGGTTCAAGCCGGTGATGTTCGGCTTCATGCTGCTCGGGCTCGCCTGGATCATCGTCTTCTACGTCAGCCAGGGTCTCCTGCCGATCCCCGATCTCGGCAACGTCAACATCCTCATCGGCTTCGGTATCGCCTTCATCGGCTTCCTGATGACGACCCGCTGGCGCTGACCGCGCCCCTCGCGTGAACGACGCCCCGTCCGGACCTCCGACGGGGCGTTCGTCGTCGGTAACGCGATTGCGTGCCGTCGGCTGCGTCTTCGCGGAGGAGGAGGCCGCACTCCTCGAGGAGGCGGCGCCCTCCGAGGAGGAGCTCGAGCCGCTCCTGCGGCGCAGAGAGGCGGGCGAGCCGCTCGAGCAGATCCTGGGGTGGGTCGAGTTCCGCGGTCTGCGCATCGGGATCGCCCCGGGGGTCTTCGTCCCCCGTCAGCGCACCGCGTTCGTCGTGGACGCGGCGCTGACCGTCCTGGAGGACGCCGTCGGCGGCCGCATCACCGTGCTCGACCTGTGCTGCGGCTCGGGCGCCATCGGTCGCGCCCTCCTCGACGAGCGGAGCGGTCTGCGCCTGCTCGCCGCCGACGTCTCCCCCGAGGCCGTGGCGTGCGCGCGGGCGAATCTCGCCGGACTCGCGACCGTCGTCGAGGGCGATCTCTTCGACGCCCTGCCGGCGCGTGAGCGCGGCCTGCTCGACCTCGTCGTCGTCAACGCCCCCTACGTGCCGACGGAGGCGATCGCCCTGATGCCCCCGGAGGCGCGCCTGCACGAGCCGGCCGTCTCGCTCGACGGCGGGAGCGACGGCCTGGTTCTTCACCGACGGATCGCCCGGGAGGCGCCCGCATGGCTCACTCCGGGTGGTGCCGTCGTGATCGAGGTCGGTCGGGAGCAGGCCCCCGTCAGCGCTGCGGCGTTCGCCGACGCGGGCTTCACCGCCGAGGTGCGGAGGGACGACGAGCGGGGCGCGACCGTCGTGATGGCTCGGCTCCCCCGAACTACACGCCTGTAATTATCCCCAGCTGTGCAAACTCCTGTGGAGAGACGGGGGCGCCGCGCGCATCCCCGGGATCCCGGGGCTCCCGACGGCGATCCGCATCAGGACGCGGCAGGATCGGGGGCTCGCAGCCGCCCTGCTCGGGGTCTGCGGAATGACAGCCGCGTAGTTCTCCCCATTGTTAACAACCCTGTGGATAACTTTCTCCCCACCTGGGGAGAGCGCCTGTGGAAGAACCCCTCGAGCCGGTTACGTCGCCGCTCCCCGCAACCCCTCCGACGGGTTACTCCGCACGAGCCCGGCTGACCCCATGAAGCAGTCACGTCTGGCGAGAAGGGTCCTGCAGCTGCTCGAACAACCGCGGTGCGTCTCGAAAGAGCTGTTGGTCGAGTAGCCCCGCAGGGGCGTATCGAGACCCACGTCCGCCCCCATATCCATGTCGAGGTGCGGCCTTCTCGCGATGGTGGATCTCGAGACGCCCGCTGCACGGACCACTCGATCAGCAGCCTGGACCCGCACCAGGTGGTGACTTCTCCTCGGAGCCCCCGCCCTCGCAGAACGCGGCCGACGACCGGCGTCACGCCAGGAGGTACGCCCCCGCGGTGATGGCGACGAGGCCGGCGCCGATCAGGCCGACGAGCAGATTCTGCGTCCGGCGCTGCGCGCGCTGTCGCGTCTTCGTGAACACGAGACCGATGAGCGCGCCGGCCACGAGGCCGCCGACGTGCGCCTGCCACGCCACGTTCATCCCGGGCAGGAACCCGATGACGAGGTTGAGTCCGACGAGCACCAGCAGCTGCGACGCCTGGCCGCCGAGGTGCCGGAGGATCACCAGGTACGCGCCCATCAGGCCGAAGATCGCTCCGGACGCGCCGATGACCGTGGTGAGCGGTCCGGCGAGCAGGAGGACGCCGACGGACCCCGCGAAGCCGCTGAGCAGGAAGAGTGCGAGGTAGCGACCGCGGCCGAGCATCCGCTCAAGCGCCATGCCGAAGATCCACAGCGTGTACATGTTCAGCGCCAGGTGGAAGGGGATGACGAAGAAGACCGAGGTGCTGTGGAGGAAGACCGAGGTGAGCATCCGCCACGGCTCGAACCCGGCGCCGAAGCCGGGGAGCGTGTAGGCGGGGACGTACGCGAGGCCGCCGATCACGAGATTGCCGACGACCGGCAGGATCTCGAGGATCCAGAGGAAGACGCAGAGAGCGATGATCGCGTAGGTGACCGTGGGCTGGTCGGCACGCGTCATCGCTCGCACGCGTGACACGAGCGGGCTGCGGGTCCGCGGAGCCTCCGACCGCTGCTGCGCCATGTCATCGGGGCAGATCACTCCCACCGGAGCCGGCGTCTGGCACTCGCCGCAGATGGTGCGGCCGCACCGCTGGCAGCGCACGAAGCTCTGCCGGTCGGGGTGGCGGTAGCACGCGTACGCGCTGCTCGGCGGGACCTGGGTCACGGATTCGCCTCCGGGGAGAACGAGGGCCGGATCCAGACGGATCCGGCCCTCGGGGAGAAGGTGGAAGAGGGGATCAGACCTCGGTGATCTCGACGCTCTCGATGACGACGTCCTCGAGCGGCTTGTCGCGGCCGTCGGTGGCGACGGTCGAGAGGGACTGCACCAGCTGCTTCGACGCGTCGTCGGCGACGGCGCCGAAGATCGTGTGCTTGCCCTGGAGCCAGGTCGTCGGCGCCACGGTGATGAAGAACTGCGAGCCGTTGGTCCCGCGCCCCGCCTGCTTGCCGGCGTTCGCCATCGCGAGGATGTACGGCTGCGTGAAGTCGAGCTCGGGGTTGATCTCGTCGTCGAACTGGAAGCCCGGTCCGCCGATGCCCTGGCCGAGCGGGTCGCCGCCCTGGAGCATGAAGTCGGGGATGACGCGGTGGAAGACCGTGCCGTTGTAGAGCGGCTCGGAGGTCTTCGCCCCGGTGGCGGGGTGCGTCCACTCGATGTCGCCGGTCGCGAGACCGACGAAGTTTCGGACCGTCTTGGGAGCGTGATTCCCGTAGAGGTTGACGACGATGTCGCCCTTGTTGGTGTGGAACGTCGCGACTGCGGTGTGCAAAGGCATGGGGGGATTCTCGCACGACGCGTATGTAGGGGTCCCCTGTGCCCGGTGTCAATGCGCTGGGTGCGCGATGCGGAGCCGGATCGATGAGTGGCAGTATTGAGGAGTTCGCTGCTCGTAGCCGATGGAGGACCACACATGGGTCTGTCACGTAAGCACAAGAAGGATCTCAAGCGCCTCCGCAAGAACGCCGAGGCGGTCTGGAGTGAGCAGCAGGAGGTGCTGGCGCACGCGGCCTCCGTTCTCGAGAAGAGCCGCGCTCACGCCGCCAAGTACGCGAAGAAGGAGCTCGTCCCCTTCGCCAAGGACACGTACCAGTCGCGGGTGAAGCCCGTCTACGACAACGGCGTCCACGCGGTCGAGGGCACGTACTCCTCGGCTCGCGACACCGTGCTGCACAAGGTCGTCCCGACCTTCGCCGCCGTCGGAGGAACCGCCGCAGCCGCGTTCGAGGCCGCCAAGGACTCCAAGAACCGCGCCAAGCTCGGCGAGATCTCGAAGGCGCGCTGGGAGGAGCTCACCACTCCGCCCAAGAAGAAGTCGGGCGCCGGCACGGTCTTCGCCATCGGCGCCGCGCTGGTCGCGGTCGGCGGCATCGGCTACGCCGTCTGGCAGACGTTCCGCGCGGACGACGAGCTGTGGGTCGCCGAGGACGAGCCGGCCAGCGCCGCGCAGTCCGCGGCATCGACCGCCTCCTGATCCTTCCCGTCCGGCCCGGACTCCGCCTCGCGGGGTCCGGGCCTGTCGCATGTCCGGAAGCGTCCGGAGTTAGGCTTCTGCCGTGGATATCCGTGTCGCCGCGTACGGCGTGATCATCGACGGGGACCGCATGCTCCTCGCGCACTGGAGCCAGGGGCCCTGGCAGGCGTGGACGCTGCCCGGTGGCGGCATCGACGAGGGCGAGTCTCCGGCTGACGCCGCCGTGCGCGAGATCTTCGAGGAGACCGGCTACCACTCCGAGCTCGAGGCCCTCATCGGGGTCGACTCGCACGTCATCCCGGCGCACCGCCGCAGCGATCCGAGCGCCGGCCCGCTGCACGCCATCCGCGTCGTCTACCGCGCCCGCATCACCGGCGGAGAGCTGACCCACGAGGTCGACGGATCCACGGACGCCGCGTCCTGGTTCCCCGTCGGCGACGTCGAGGCCCTCGAGCGGGTCGAGCTCGTCGACGTCGCCCTCGGCATGAACGAGGCCTGGCTCGTCCGCTGACGGGAATCGCGGGGTCCGTCGCCGCGTTGTCCCTCGTGTGATCGTCGAGCTGTACTCCTCCGCCTTCTGCGGCGCCTGCCACGCGGCCCGCGCGGTCCTGGAGCACGCCGTCGCGCTGGTGCCGGCGGCCGAGCTGCGCGAGTACGACGTGGCGTTCCGGGCCGATCTGGCCGAGGCGGAGCACGTCCGCTCGACTCCGACCGTGGTCGTCCGGTCGGCCGACGGCCGCGCCGTGTTCCGCGCCGAGGGGGCGCCATCCCTCCCCCAGGCCCTCTCCGCCCTCGCCAGGGCCCTGCCGGAGGCCGCCGCAGCCGACGCGCCGTAGGGTGGCCGCAGGAGGTCTCATGCGGCATCGCCTCGCGGTCGTGAGCGGCACCGTCGCGCTCGCCTCGATGGCCGCGGCGGCCCTCGCCGGGTGCTCGAGCGCTGAGGAGGCCAGCGCCGTCGTCGGACTCGGACGCGGGGGTCAGCGCGGCGAGGTCATCGGCGTCGTCGTCGTCTGCTCCGGAGTGGTGGACGGCCTGGAGCTGGCGGTCGACGACACCGCCCCGCTGATCCTCGGAGACGGCCTGCGCCGCATCACCCGGTGGGCGTCCCCGGACTCGATCGTCGATCTCGGAGCCACGGATCTCGTCGGGCGCACGGTCTGGCCGGCCGATCCCCTCGTCGAGCGGTTCGCTCCCGGTGTCGACTACGCGCTGAGCGCCTACGCGGAGGACCGTCCGATGTCGGCGCGACCCGTGGTGTTCCGCGCCGAGCAGTTCGACACCCTCTCGGTCGGCGAGATCATCGTCGGCGACGTCCGCGACGACTCGTCGGAGGTGCTGTCGGTCGAGAACTTCCTCGGGCTGGCCTGCGAGAGCGCGTGACGGCCACTGTCCCCCACCCGCCACACCGACGAGGGCTGACGTGAAGCCGTTCATATTCTATGTTAGGACCTGATCCTTTAATATAGTGGTGCCATGTCCAGTGATGCAGAATCTGCCGGAGGCATGAAGGCGTGGCCGTCCACTTCCTACGAGACCAGGCCGTGGGCGCCGACAGGCGACGAAGTCGGATCCCGGCGACGCAGACGAGCTGCTCACGGACCGTACCTCGCCGCAGTACCGCCTCTCATCGCAGCCCGTGATGTGACGCTCCCTGCCGACCTCGTGGCTCTCAGCGAGGACGCAGGCCGCGAACTGACAAGGTTCGACGCAGAAGTCGGAAGCCTGACTGCGCCTTTCGGGTCGATCCTGCTCCACACGGAGAGCGCATCGAGCTCGGAAGTAGAGAACCTCACGTCGAGCGCGAGGCAGGTCGCCCTTGCGGAGATCGGTGATTCGACATCAGCCAACGCGAGACTCGTGGTGAGAAATGCTGAAGCGATGAAGGCCGCCATAGCGCTTTCCGACGATCTCGACACGGGAGCGATCCTCACGATGCACCGAGTGCTGCTTGAGAATACGAATCCTGAGATCGTCGGGATGTGGCGTAGGCAGCAGGTCTGGATCGGAGGAGGAGGCGTGTCCCCGCACGGAGCTTCCTTCATCCCGCCGCACCACGACCTCGTGCCCGAATTGATGGACGATGTCATGGAGTTCTCGAGAAGAGTCGATCTTCCCGTCATCGCACAACTCGCCATCGCGCACGCCCAGTTCGAGACGATTCATCCGTTTCCGGACGGCAACGGTCGTACAGGTCGTGCCCTCATCCAGGGCATGCTCCGCGCCGGTGGCGTGACCGCCAACGTCACTGTTCCCGTGTCTGCTGGCCTACTCGGAAGCACGGGGCATTATTTCGACGCTCTGACTGCCTACAGGGCGGGCGATCTTCGCCCGATCATCGAGACCCTTTCAGAAGCAGCCTTCTCCGCGATCTCCAACGGTCGCACTCTGGAGAAGGACATCACGCGGATCGCGGCGCGCTGGGATGAACTTGTCCGAGCCCGACGGGATTCCTCGGTCCACGCCCTCAAGCGCCTCCTTCTGCGACAACCGGTCGTCACGACCGGAATCGTGGCGAGTGAGTTGAACGTGAGCTTCCCAGCAGCAGACGCCTCAGTTCAGAAACTCGTGCAAGCCGACATCCTGACTCAATCGAGCGCGGGACGACGCAATAGGCATTTCCAATCGTCGGAGGTGCTCCAGGCGCTGGATGACTTCGGCACTCGCGCACGCCGACAACGCCCGGGGCAGTGAACGATCGAGCATGCCGTCTGCGCCGAGAGATCGTCACGCTGCTGATGACGTCGATCCCGCTCCAGGCGATCTGATGGCCAGGGAGCGCATGTCCGGGAACACCAGACGATGAGGAATGTGGAGCCTGGGAGAATCGAACTCCCGACATCCTGCTTGCAAAGCAGGCGCTCTACCAACTGAGCTAAGGCCCCGGGCCGGAGACGGGGCGATCCGCCTCCGAGAGCTGAACGGCCCGTCACCGCGAGGTGACGGGCCGATCGGCACGGGTGGGGGTACCAGGACTTGAACCTGGGACCTCTTCATTATCAGTGAAGCGCTCTAACCGCCTGAGCTATACCCCCGAAATGGCCAGATGAGACTCTACCTGACGAACCGCCAGAATCCCAATCGGGCCCCGGACCCCGGCGCGAACCGGGACCCGTGCGGCTCACTGGTTGGTGAAGCCGACCAGCAGACCGCCCGTGATCTTGACGCTGAGGTTGTACAGCAGCGCCACGATCGCACCCAGCGCGGTGGTGACGATGGTGTTCAGCACGGCCACGACGACCGCGAAGCCCATGATCTGGGGGAGCGAGATGATCGTGTTGAGATCGAACGCCTCCGCGCCGGCGATGTCCTGGACCAGGCCGTTGACCTGGTCGAAAACGCCCGTCTGCGCGAGCACCGTGTAGACCAGGTAGACGACGACGATCGTGATGATCGCGAGCGTGAGCCCGAGCAGGAACGAGAGCTTCACCGCCGACCAGAAGTCGACGTAGACGAGCTTCAGGCGGACCTGCTTCGCCGCCGGGCTCTTCGCGGACTTCCTGGCGAGCTTCTCGGCGACCGTGCTACTCATCTACGGACCCATCCTCCTCCGACACCGTGTCGGATTCGGAGGACGCCGCTGCGGCGTCGGGATCCTCGTCCGGGGCGTCGAGATTGCGTTCGGTGTTCTTGGCGAGTGCGATGATGCGGTCGTCCTCTGCGAATCGTGCGAAGACGACTCCCATGGTGTCGCGACCCTTGGCCGGTACCTCGGCCACGGCAGAGCGTACCACCTTGCCTCCGGCGAGGACGACGAGCACCTCGTCGTCCTCCCCCGTGATGATCGCGCCCACCAGGTCGCCGCGCTTCTCCTCGAGCTTGGCCACCTTGATGCCCAGTCCGCCGCGGTTCTGCAGGCGGTACTGGTCGACCGCGGTGCGCTTGGCGTAGCCGCCCTCGGTCACGATGAAGACGAAGCCCTCGTCGCTGACGACGTTCGCGTCGAGCAGACGGTCCTCGCCGCGGAACGACATCCCGCGCACTCCCGAGGTCGAGCGGCCCATGGGGCGCAGCGCCTCGTCGGAGGCGGTGAAGCGGATCGACATGCCCTTGCGGGACACCAGCAGCACGTCGCTGTCCTCGTCCACCAGCAGGGCCGAGACGAGCTCGTCGCCCTCGCGGAGCTTGATCGCGATGATGCCGCCGGAGCGGTTGGTGTCGTACTCCGCGAGCGCGGTCTTCTTCACCAGTCCGTCGCGGGTGGCGAGCACCAGGTAGCGGGCCGCCTCGTAGTCGCGGATGTCGAGGATCTGGGCGATCTGCTCGCCCGGCTCCAGTGCGAGCAGGTTCGCGATGTGCTGGCCCTTCGCGTCGCGACTCGCCTCCTGCAGCTCGTACGTCTTGGCGCGGTACACGCGTCCGGTGTTCGTGAAGAAGAGGAGCCAGTGGTGCGTGGTGGTCACGAAGAAGTGCTCGACGATGTCGTCGGCCTTGAGCTGGGCCCCGCGCACTCCGCGTCCGCCGCGGTGCTGCGCGCGGTACGAGTCGCTCCGGGTGCGCTTGAGGTAGCCGCCGCGGGTGACGGTGACGACCATCTCCTCCTCGGGGATCAGATCCTCGACGCTCATGTCGCCGTCGAAGCCGAAGAGGATCTCGGTGCGGCGGTCGTCGCCGAACCGGTCGACGATCTCGTCGAGCTCGTCCGAGATGATGCTGCGCTGGCGCTCCGGGCTCGCGAGGATCGACTTGTAGTCCTCGATCTCGGCCTGGATGCGGTCGTGCTCGTCGATGATCTTCTGGCGCTCGAGCGCCGCCAGGCGGCGCAGCTGCATGTCGAGGATCGCCCGCGACTGCACCTCGTCGATGTCGAGCAGCTCCATCAGGCCGTCGCGCGCCTCCTCGACCGTGGGGGAGCGGCGGATGAGGGCGATGACCTCGTCGAGCGCGTCGAGCGCCTTGAGGTAGCCGCGCAGGATGTGGATGCGCGCCTCGGCCTCATCGAGGAGGAACTGCGTGCGCCGCACGATGACCTCGACCTGGTGGTCGACCCACGCGCGGATGAAGCCGTCGAGCGAGAGCGTGCGCGGGATGCCGTCGACGATCGCGAGCATGTTCGCGCCGAAGTTCTCCTGCAGCGGCGTGTGCTTGTAGAGGTTGTTCAGCACGACCTTGGCGACGGCGTCGCGCTTGAGCACGACCACCAGGCGCTGGCCGGTGCGTCCCGAGGTCTCGTCGCGGATGTCGGCGATGCCCGAGACGCGGCCGTCCTTGACGAGCTCGGCGATCTTGATCGCGAGGTTGTCGGGGTTCACCTGGTACGGGAGCTCGGTGACGACGAGGCAGGTGCGGCCCTGGATCTCCTCGATCGAGACGACGGCGCGCATGGTGATCGAGCCGCGACCGGTCCGGTAGGCGTCCTGGATGCCGCGGACGCCGAGGATCTGGGCGCCGGTGGGGAAGTCGGGGCCCTTGATGCGCTGCAGGAGCGCCTCGAGCAGCTCCTCGCGGGACGCCTCCGGGTTCTCGAGCGCCCATTTGGCGCCGGCCGCGACCTCGCGGAGGTTGTGCGGCGGGATGTTCGTGGCCATGCCGACCGCGATGCCGACCGAGCCGTTGACGAGCAGGTTGGGGAAGCGCGCCGGCAGGATGGCGGGCTCGCGGGTGCGGCCGTCGTAGTTGTCCTGGAAGTCGACGGTGTTCTTGTCGATGTCGCGGACCATCTCGAGGGCCAGCGGGGCCATCTTGGTCTCGGTGTACCGGGGGGCTGCGGCGCCGTCGTTGCCGGGGGAGCCGAAGTTGCCCTGACCGAGCGCGAGCGGGTAGCGGAGGCTCCACGGCTGGACCAGGCGCACGAGTGCGTCGTAGATGGCGGAGTCGCCGTGGGGGTGGAACTGGCCCATCACGTCGCCGACGACGCGCGAGCACTTCGAGAACGCCTTGTCCGGGCGGTAGCCGCCGTCGTACATGGCGTAGATGACGCGGCGGTGCACGGGCTTCAGTCCGTCGCGGACCTCGGGGAGCGCCCGGCCCACGATGACGCTCATCGCGTAGTCGAGGTACGAGCGCTGCATCTCGAGCTGCAGATCGACGGGCTCGATCTTGTCGTGCCCGTGGATCACCACACCGGTCTCGGTGACGATGTCCTCGCCGTCGTCCGGAGTGGTGGGGGTGGTGGGTTCGTCTGCCATGATCTCTGGTCTCTCAGGTGGGTCCGAGCCCCGGGTGGGTCGGGGCGGCGGTCGCGCTGGGTGTCAGGTGGTGGTGCGCGGGCGGGTGGAGACCGCTGTCGCGTTCGAGTCGAGGATGCGACCCGTTGAGGGTCGCCGTCACGTCCTCGAGGTGGTTGCGAGGGCGGTCCACTGGACCGCCCGGCTGCCGCCTTTCGAAGGACGTGCGCTTTCTCGACATCTAGATGTCGAGGAAGCGCACGTCCTTCGCGTTCTTCTGGATGAAGGAGCGACGCGACTCGACGTCCTCGCCCATCAGGGTCGAGAAGATCTCGTCGGCGGCGGCCGCGTCGTCGAGCGTGACCTGGAGCAGGGTCCGGGTGGCCGGGTCCATCGTGGTCTCCCACAGCTCCTTGTAGTCCATCTCGCCGAGACCCTTGTAGCGCTGGATCCCGTTCTCCTTCGGCATGCGCTTGTTCGACGCGGCGCCGTGCGCGAGCAGAGCGTCGCGCTCGCGGTCGCTGTAGACGTACTCGTGGGGCGAGTTCGACCACTTGAGGCGGTACAGCGGCGGCTGCGCGAGGTAGACGTAGCCGAGATCGATCAGCGGTCGCATGTAGCGGAACAGGAGCGTCAGCAGGAGCGTCGTGATGTGCTGGCCGTCGACGTCGGCGTCGGCCATCAGGATGATCTTGTGGTACCGCGCCTTGTCGGGGTTGAAGTCCTCGCCGATGCCGGCGCCGAACGCCGTGATCATGGCCTGGACCTCGTTGTTGCCGAGGGCGCGGTCCAGGCGCGCCTTCTCGACGTTCAGGATCTTGCCGCGGAGGGGGAGGATCGCCTGCGTCTCGGGATTGCGGCCCTGCACCGCGGATCCGCCCGCCGAGTCGCCCTCGACGATGAAGATCTCGGAGAGCGACGGATCCTTCGACTGGCAGTCCTTGAGCTTGCCGGGCATGCCGCCGCCCTCGAGCAGTCCCTTGCGTCGGGCGGTCTCGCGCGCCTTGCGGGCCGCCATCCGAGCCGACGCGGCCTGGATGGACTTGCTGATGATGTCCCTGGCCTGGGTGGGGTTGCGGTCGAACCAGTCCGCGAGCTGCTCACCGGTCACGCGCTGCACGAACGCCTTCGCCTCGGTGTTGCCGAGCTTGGTCTTCGTCTGGCCCTCGAACTGCGGCTCGCCGAGCTTGATCGAGACGACCGCGGTGAGACCTTCGCGGATGTCCTCGCCCGACAGGTTGTCGTCCTTCTCCTTGAGGAGGTTCTTGGCCCGGGCGTACTTGTTCACGAGGGTGGTGAGCGCCGCGCGGAAGCCCTCCTCGTGGGTGCCGCCCTCGTGGGTGTTGATCGTGTTCGCGTAGGTGTGGACGCTCTCGGTGTACGCCGTCGTCCACTGCATCGCGACCTCGAGCGAGATGCGGCGCTCCTTGTCCTCGCTCTCGAAGTCGATGATCTCGGAGTGCACGAGATCGGACTTCTTGAGCGAGTTGATGTACTCGACGTAGTCGACGAGGCCCTTCTCGTAGTGGAAGACGTCGCCGCGGACGCCCACGGTCTCGTCCTCGCCCTCGCCGTCGAACTCGACCTCGTTCTGGTCGGTCAGCGCGATCCGCAGGCCCTTGTTGAGGAACGCCATCTGCTGGAACCGGGCGCGGAGGGTCTCGTAGTCGAACTCGGTGGTCTCGAAGATCTCACCGTTGGGCCAGAAGGTGATCGTGGTGCCGGTCTCGTCGCTCGCCTCGCCCTTCTCGAGCGGCGCCACGGGCACGCCGTCGGCGAAGGACATGCGGTAGACCGAGCCCTGGCGCTTCACCTCGACCTCGAGCTTCGTCGAGAGGGCGTTGACGACGGAGGAGCCGACGCCGTGGAGTCCGCCGGAAACCGCGTAGCCGCCGCCGCCGAACTTGCCGCCGGCGTGCAGCACGGTCAGGACGAGCTCGACGGTCGAGATGCCCTCGGTCGGGTGCATGTCGACGGGGATGCCGCGGCCGTTGTCGGCGACGGTCACGCCTCCGTCGGCGCGCATGACGACCTCGATGCTGTCGCAGTACCCGGCCAGCGCCTCGTCGACGGCGTTGTCGACGATCTCGTAGACCAGGTGGTGCAGACCGCGCGGCCCCGTGGATCCGATGTACATGCCGGGGCGCTTGCGCACCGCCTCGAGACCCTCGAGGACCTGGATCTGGCTGGCACCGTAGTCGCCGGAGGACTTGGTCGACATCCCGGAGGACGGGGCGTCGGTGGAGCCGTTCGCGTCCAGGTCGTTCGCTGCGGGGGCTGACGTGGAGTCGGTCGGCTCAGATGTCATAGCTGTGGAGTTCTCCTCTGACGGTCCGATGCGACGCGGGGGAGGATCTGGAGATCGCTCCCGGTGCGCGAGTCCCACGAGTGGTGGACCGCGCTGCTCCCGAACGGACTCGGGAACGGCGTCGCCGCGGTTCGGCGGCCCTCCATTCTACCGCGCGACGGGACGATCCGCGGCTCTCTGCGGCGATCTGACGCCCTGAATCGACGGGGTCGACCGAAAATGCGTCGTCAGCCGTAGGTATCGCGCGGACCACGCCCTGGAATCGACCTGGGGCCCCTTTTCCAGTTCGGTACGTCAGGGCCCTGGAATCGGATCGACGCGATCCCTGCCTCGGGGTAGTTCACCGCGATGTGGTTCATGATCTCGATCCGCATGAGCCGCAGCTGCGTCGCCCAGGCCGTCGACTCGCACGCGACGCTCAGCACTCCGTCGACGACGCCCAGTGGAGTGGAGTGCTTCGCGGTCTCCTCGCCGGCGATCGCCGTCCACGACGAGATGAGGTCGCCCTGTGCGAGAGGCGCGGTCCAATCCATCTTGCGGGTGAGCGACTCGAGCACGTCGCCGAGGTCGTGCGGGTCGCGCCCCTTGCCGAACGGGATCGCGTCGCCCTTGGGCTCCGCGCGCTCGACGGTCCTGCGGATGCGGCGCGGCCCGTCGCCGCCGAACACCTCCTTGAGGTGGCGGTAGACGCGCGCGGCCTCGGTCTCGGGCGCGGGGGAGCCGCGACGAGGGGTGTCAGCCACGGGCCGACTCCTCGACGGCGGGCTCGGCGTCGGCGTCGGGTGCCGCGTCGGCCGACTGCTCGGAGTCGGCGACGTCCGGCTCCGTCGCCGCGTCCGGCCGCGCCGACCCGGAGACGTCCGGGTCCGGTGCGATCGCCGCACCGCCCGGAGTCTCGGGCTCGACGATGCTGCCCGCCTCGATCCTCACGGTGTGCGCGGCCAGGGCGGCCGGCACGTCGTCGAAGACCGCCGCGGTGATGAGCACCTGCTCGTAGTCGGCGACGACGGAGGCGAGACGCTCGCGGCGGCGCGCGTCCAGCTCGGCGAACACGTCGTCGAGCATCAGGACGGGATCGCCCATGGGGGAGTCGCGGCGCAGCAGCTCCGCGGCGCCCAGCTTCAGGGCGAGGGCGAACGACCAGCTCTCGCCGTGGCTCGCGTACCCCTTGGCCGGCAGGTCGTTCAGCTCGAACTGCACGTCGTCGCGGTGCGGCCCGACCAGCGAGATCCCGCGGTCGAGCTCCTTGCGGCGCACCGCCGTGAGGGCCGTCGCGAACGCGTCGGTCAGTCCTGCGCGCTCGACGGGGGCTCCCGGCTCGGCGCTCTCGACGGGCTCGCCGTCGTCGTCGACCGCGCCCTCGATGCTCAGGCGCGAGCGCAGGACCGGCCGCTGGTCCGCCCCGGCCACCGCCTCGTAGGCGCGGCGCACCGGTCCGCTCAGCTCGTCGACGAGAGCGAGGCGCGACTGCATGATCTCGGAGCCGAGGGCGATCAGCCGCTCGTCCCAGATGTCGAGGGTGCCCAGCTTCGACACGTCGCGGATGCCGCTGGCCCGCGCCGACTTCAGCAGCGAATTGCGCTGGCGCAGCACCCGCTCGTAGTCGGCATGCACCGCGCTCATCCGGGGCGAGAGGAGGATCACCAGCTGGTCGAGGAAGCGGCGCCGGGCCGACGGGTCGCCGCGGATCAGGAGGAGGTCCTCCGGTGCGAAGAGGACGCTCGAGAAGAAGCGGGGCAGCTCGCGCGGCTTGATGCCGCCGCGGTTGATCTGGGCGCGGTTGGGGGAGGAGCGGTTGATCTGGACCTCGGCCAGCAGCTCGCGGTCGCCGTTGCGGAGACGCGCCCGCACCACGGCGCTGTCCCGGCCCGCCCGGATGAGCGCCTGATCGCTCGAGACCCGGTGCGACCCCAGAGTGGAGAGGTACCCGAGCGACTCGACCAGGTTCGTCTTGCCCTGTCCGTTGCGCCCCACGAAGAGGTTCGGCCCGGGCACGAGCGCGACGTCGACGGATCCGTAGTTCCGGAAGTCGCTCAGCGCCAGCTGCACCACGTGCACGTCACCACCTCCTCCGTCCCACTCTGCCCGACCCTCCTGAGGGCCGCTCCTCCTCCGATCCCCACGGGTCTCGCCTCACGCCTCCTCCAGGCCCGACCTCCGGCGCATCCGGGTCTCGATACGCCCCTTCGGGGCTACTCGACCAGCAGGGGGATGCACGCCGAGCGGAGAGGACGAACCCCCGCCGTCCGAAGGACGCGGTCCCCTGTGAGCAAGGAAGGAGGCGGCCGGAGGCCCGCCGACGCCGTGAGAGCATCTCCTGCCTCAGGGTGGCGGCGGGCCGCAGGTCGACGGACGTGACCGGCTCTGCGAGACGTGACCGCCTCAGGAAGCCGACCGCCGCGAGGACCGCAGCAGGCGGTCCTCGCCGATGAACGCAGCAGGCGGCCGGAGGCCCGCCGACGCCCTGAGAGCATCTCCTGCCTCAGGGTGGCGGCGGGCCGCAGGGCGTCGGACGCGGCCGGCTCTGCGGAACGCGACCATCCCGAGAAGCCGACCGCCGCGAGGACCGGCGCAGCCGGTCCGAGCCCGTCGACTCAGTCGACGGCTTTGACGGAGTGCCCGCCGAACTGGTTCCGCAGCGCCGCCACGGCCTTCATCGCGGGGGAGTCCTCCTGGCGGGAGACGAAGCGCGCGAAGATCGAGGCGCTGATCGTGGGCACCGGGACGGCGTTGTTGATGGCCTCCTCGATGGTCCAGCGACCCTCGCCGGAATCCTGGACGTAGCCCTCGATGTGCTCGAACTCCGGGTCCTGCTCGAGAGCGCGGACGAGGAGCTCGAGGAGCCAGGAGCGCACGACCGTGCCGCGCTGCCACGCCTTGAAGGTGCCGGTGACGTCCTTGATGATGTCCTTGCGCGTGTCGAGCAGCTCGTAGCCCTCGGCGAACGCCTGCATGAGCGCGTACTCGATGCCGTTGTGCACCATCTTCGCGTAGTGGCCCGCGCCGACCTCGCCCACGTGGACGAAGCCCTCCTCGCGGGGTCCCTCGGGGCGCAGCGCGTCGAAGACGGGCATCGCGTACTCGACGAGCTCGCTCGGGCCGCCGACCATGAGGCCGTAGCCGTTCTCGAGGCCCCAGACGCCGCCCGAGACGCCGGCGTCGATGTAGTGGATCCCCTTGGGCTTCAGGAGCGCGTCGTGCTTGAAGTCCTCGGTGAAACGGGAGTTGCCGCCGTCGATGACGAGGTCGCCCTCGGAGAGCTTCTCGGACAGGTCGGTGACGACACTGTCGGTGATCGCTCCGGCGGGGACCATGACCCACACGACGCGGGGGGTGGGCAGGGCCGCGATCATGTCGTCGAGGGAGGCGGCGTCGGAGACGTCCGGGTTGCGGTCGTATCCGGTCACCTCCACTCCCTTCTCACGGAGGCGGGAGCGCATGTTGTCGCCCATCTTGCCGAGTCCGACGAGTCCGATGTGCATGGTGAACCTTCCTGGATTCATGAGCCGGCGGGCGGGCGCTCGTCGGGAGCGGGGAGGGTCGCGACGGTGCGATCGATGAGGGGGGTCAGCGCAGGAGCAGGTTGGGCTGCAGCAGGTAGCGGTAGCTGTCGTTGCCGGGCTGCTCGCGCGAGGTCTGGGCCGTGAGGAGGACCGGACCGGGCTTGTTGGGGTTCTCGGTCTTCGTGAACGCGATGCGCACGAACTCCGAGTGCACCGCGGCGAGCCCGTCGAGCAGGAACTGCGGCTTGAGCGAGACGACCACATCGCCGCCCGTCAGGATCGCGTCGATGCTCTCGGACGCCTGCGCCTGCTCCGATCCGATGGCCTCGAGGGTGAGGCCGTCGCTGCTGAAGCTGAAGCGGAGGGCGGCCTCGCGCTCGAGGACGAGCGAGACGCGGCGCGTGGCCTCGATGAGGTCGCTGGTCGCCATGACCGCGTAGTTCTCGACGGAGGCGGGGAAGAGGCGCTTCACCGGGGGGAAGTTCCCCTTGATCAGGAGCGACGTGACCGTCTTGCGGTCGGCGGTGAAGGCGATGAGCTCGCGCTCGTCGCGCTGCGTGATCGCGACCGAGACGGTGCCGGAGTGGCCGAACGTCTTGCCGACCTCCTGCAGGGTCCGCGCCGGCACGAGAGCGGTGAGCGGCTGGCTCGGAGCGGGGTTGTCGCCGTTGTCCCAGTCGATCTCGCGGACGGCGACGCGGTAGCGGTCCGTCGCGACGAGGCCGATGGTGTTCTCGGTGATCTCGAGCTGCACGCCGGTGATCACCGGAGTCACGTCGTCGCGGGAGGCGGCGACGGCGACCTGAGAGATGGCGGCCGAGAAGGCGTCGGCGGGGACCAGCCCGGTCGACGCGTCGATCTCGGGGATCGACGGGTACTCCTCCACGGGCATCTGCAGCAGCGTGAAGCGCGCGGATCCGGCCGCGACCGTCACGCGGGACTCCTCCGTCGCGACGCGGACGGGCGCGTTGGGCAGACGGTTGGCGATGTCGGCGAGGAGGCGCCCGGAGACGAGGACCGTTCCGGTCTCCTCGACGTCGGCGGCGATCTGCGTCTGCGCCGAGACCTCGTAGTCGAAGGAGGAGAGCGTGAGGCCCTCGCTCGTCGCCTCGATGAGGACGCCGGAGAGGATCGGCAGGGTGGTGCGCTGCGGCAGCAGCTTGACCGCGAAGGACACGGCCTCGCTGAAGACATCGCGGTTGGCTTGGAACCTCACGAGAACACCCCTGACGAGTCGCGGACGAAGACCGTCGCCCATCGTACCCGGGTGTCTCGTCGCACTCAGAAGGGGTGGACTCCGTCGACCGCTTCCCGCGTCCTCCACAAGGTTGTCGTTCGCGCCCTGATTAAAGAGAGAACTGCGTTAACAGTGTTAACACGTGTGGAAACTGTGGAAAGCGCTGACGTCCCCTACTCCCGACTGGCATCCGGACCCCCCGCCTCTGTGGAGGAGTTGTGAGCGCGCCGGTGGACGCCCTGTTGAGAGATCCGAGCGGGTCGACCGGATTCCACAGGCGGGTCGATCGGCCGCACAGTTCGAGCTCGGTTGTCCACAGTTATCCACAGGTTCTGCACACGTGTGGAAAGCGCCGGAATCCGTTCGATGCGTCGAACGCGGAGGGGTGCGACGGCGTGTCGGAGTCGCCGAGGTCGGGTCTCGATACGCCGCCGCGCGGCTGCTCGACCAGCGGAGGGGGAGGGTCCGTCTCGCTTCTGCTGATCGAGTAGCGGTCGCAGGTCGCGTATCGAGATCCCCGTCATCGGGAGGGCGGGTCTCGATACGCCGCTGCGCGGCTGCTCGACCAGCGGAAGGAGAGGTCCGGGGACGGCCGTCTCCCTACTTGCTGATCGAGTAGCGGTCGCAGGTCGCGTATCGAGATCCCCGTCATCGGGAGGGCGGGTCTCGATACGCCGCTGCGCGGCTGCTCGACCAGCAGAAGGGGTCGCTGCGCGGCTGCTCGACCAGCAGGGCGACGGGCGCCTAGCGGTTCGTCTTGATGCGGGTGGTCAGCTCGGTGACCTGGTTGTAGATGCTGCGGCGCTCCTTCATGAGCTCCGAGATCTTCTTGTTCGCGTACATGACCGTCGTGTGGTCGCGGTTGCCGAAGAGCTGGCCGATCTTGGGCAGCGACAGGTTGGTCAGCTCGCGGCAGAGGTACATCGCGATCTGACGTGCGGTGGCGACGGCCTGCGAGCGGGACGAGCCGTAGAGGTCGTCGACCGTGAGCTTGAAGTAGTCCGCGGTGTGATTGATGATGTCGACCGGCGAGATGACGTTGTCCTCGTCGAGCGTGATCAGGTCCTTGAGCACCGTCTGCACGAGCGACATGTCGACCGGGGTGCGGTTGAGGCTCGCGAACGCGGTGACGCGGATGAGGGTCCCCTCGAGCTCGCGGATGTTGCTCGACACCTTCGACGCCATGAACTCGAGGATGTCGTCGGGCACGAGCAGCTTCTCGCTGACGGCCTTCTTGCGGAGGATCGCGATGCGCGTCTCGAGGTCGGGCGCCTGGACATCGGTGATGAGGCCCCACTCGAAGCGGGAGCGCATCCGGTCCTCGAACCCCGTCAGGGCCTTCGGCGGCAGGTCGGACGTGATCACGACCTGCTTGTTGTGATCGTGCAGCTGGTTGAAGGTGTGGAAGAACGCCTCCTGCGTCTCCGCCTTGCCCTGCAGGAACTGGATGTCGTCGATCAGGAGGATGTCGACGTTGCGGTACCGGCCGTGGAACGCGTTGCCCCGGTTGTTGGCGATCGAGTTGATGAAGTCGTTGGTGAACTCCTCGGACGACACGTAGCGCACGCGGATGCCCGGATAGAGGCTCATCGCGTAGTGGCCGATGGCGTGCAGGAGATGGGTCTTGCCCAGTCCGGAGTCGCCGTAGACGAAGAGCGGGTTGTAGGCCTTGGCCGGCGCCTCCGCGACCGCGACCGCCGCGGCGTGCGCGAACCGGTTGGACCCGCCGATGACGAAGTTGTCGAAGCTGTACTTGGGGTTCAGCCGGGTGTCCGTCGCCGGGACGGTCCGCATCTCCTCCACCACGCGCACCGGGGCGACCGCGGGGGAGGAACCGGTGATCGGCTCGAACGGGTTCAGCGACTCGGACGAGGCGGGCGAGATCAGCGGCTCGTGCTCGATGTCCGGGTTCACGACGAAGGCGAAGGTCGAGACGCCGAAGGAGTCGTCGAGGGTGCCGATGGCACTGAGGAGCGGCACGCGCACGCGCTGCTCGAGCATGCCGCGGGTGAACTCGTTCGGGACCTCCAGATAGAAGGTGCCCGCCATGATGCCCTTGGGCTCCACGAGCGAGACGAATCCGTAGAGCGGAGCCGTGATGCGATCGTCCTGCGAGAGGGCCCCGAGGATCACCTTCCACGCGTCGACGATCGACGTGTCCTCTGGCATCTGTCTCCGGTCCTCGGTCGCTGTCGAAATGCTCATCGCCGTGCGGCGGCGCCGTTCGCACTGCGAACGCGCGGATTCCGTCGGTGATCCGGCCCGACCCGGGGTCGAACGTCGTCCACAGGGCCCTCCACAGGAGGGAGCCGATGCCAGCGCGGACGCGGGAACAGGGGGTCTGTGCCTGTGGATAACTGCGGCTCAACACGGTAACGAAGGAGCCGACGGGAGACAAATCCACCACAGCCGCCTCCGCGTGTCAATGCGCGGAACCCGCCGCCGCGCGGGCAGAATCGAGGTTTCGGCCCGGTCCCATTTGACCGGTGGCGGGACAGGCCGTAGTTTTAATCAGTTGACGCCTGCCCGGGGTCGCTCGGTCGGTCCTCAGGGACACGTCCTGATCGGAGCCGGGCTCCCTTTCTTCCCGGGAGACCGGAGCACCGCCCCGGCGGTCGCCCCGCCGGTACCGAGGAACACGTACGTGGAGATTGAACTATGAGCAAGCGAACCTTCCAGCCGAACAACCGTCGTCGCGCCAAGGTGCACGGCTTCCGCCTGCGCATGCGCACCCGCGCCGGCCGCGGCATCCTGAGCGCGCGCCGCGCCAAGGGCCGCACCGAGCTCTCGGCGTAGAGCCCACTGGTACCGACCAGCGGTGCTGGCCAGAGCCAATCGCATCGTCCGAGGTGACGAGTACCGGGCAGTCGTCCGTCGCGGTGTGCGGTCCACAGGACCGCACACCGTCACGTATGTCCGGAGGTCGTCTTCGGCGACTCCCCCGCGGTTCGGCTTCATCGTGGCCAAGACCGTCGGCTCGGCCGTGACACGCAACACCGTGCGCCGGCGCCTGAAGGCGATCGCGTTCGAACTGCTGGCGCAGACCGAGCACGGCACCGACGTCGTCATCCGTGCGCTGCCGAGCAGCGCGACGGCTCCGTGGGCGGATCTCCGCCGGGAGGTCGTGGGCGCGATGTCGCGGAACCCGCGGTCCGGCCGGTCGTCCGAGGTCCGTTCGTGACCACCTCCGTCGTCGACCGCTCGCTCTCGTGGCCTGCGCGGCTGGGCTGGGGCCTGCTGCTGCTCCCCCGCAATCTCGGGATCCTGCTCCTGCTGGTCTACCGAACCGTCGTCTCCCCTCTGTACGGCGACGTCTGCCGCTACTACCCCTCGTGCTCCTCGTACGCGCTGCAGGCCGTCCAGCTCCACGGACTCGTCCTCGGCTCCGTCCTCGCTGCGCGTCGACTCCTCCGCTGCCACCCGTGGGCGGCCGGCGGCGTCGACGACGTACCGACCTCGATCCCTCTGCACCGGCCGGCTCCGGGCCGCATCCGATTCGCTGTGACGCGTCTCGGGTTCGTCGCGGGCCCTCGAAAGGACTGACCCCCTCCCATGGACCTCCTTGGCACGATCCTCTGGCCCCTCAAATGGGTCGTCGAGCTGATCCTCGTCGCCTTCCATCAGCTGCTGACGCTGACCGGTCTGGAGGCGGCGGCCGGCATCACCTGGGTGCTGTCGATCGTGGGCCTCGTCCTCGTCATCCGTGCCGCTCTGATCCCGATCTTCGTGAAGCAGATCAAGAGCCAGCGCCGCATGATGGAGGTGGCGCCGCAGCTCAAGAAGATCCAGGACAAGTACAAGGGCAAGCGCGACCAGCTCTCTCGCGAGGCGATGTCGCGCGAGACCATGGAGCTCTACAAGCGCACGGGCACCAACCCGCTCGCCTCCTGTCTGCCGCTGCTGATCCAGATGCCGATCTTCTTCAGCCTCTTCTCGGTGCTGAACGACGCCCAGCGGAGCGAGCGGGGCGTCGGACCCCTCGACGCGGCCCTCGCCCGTCAGTTCGGCGAGGCGAACCTCTTCGGCATCGCCCCGCTGCACCAGTCGATCCAGGGCGCCCTGCAGGAGGGCGGCCAGGAGCTCGTGGTCGTCATCGCCGTCATCATGGTCGTCCTGATGACCGCCTCGCAGTTCATCACCCAGCTGCAGATCGTCTCGAAGAACATGTCGCCCGAGGCCAAGGCCTCGCCGACCTTCAAGCAGCAGCGGATCCTGCTCTACATCCTCCCCCTCGTGTTCGCCTTCTCGGGCTTCGCGTTCCCCCTCGGCGTGATGTTCTACTGGCTGACCTCGAACATCTGGACGATGGTCCAGCAGTTCATCGTCATCCGGAACATGCCCACCCCCGGCAGCGAGGCCGCCAAGGCCCGCGAGGAGCGCCTGCGCCGCAAGGGGAAGCTCGTCGAGGAGACGAACGTCGCCGGCGAGACCACGCTCGTCGAGAAGAAGGCCGTTCAGCGCCAGCAGCCGGTCGGCAAGAACCGCGCCAAGAAGCAAGCCGGAAAGAAGTAGGACCGTCATGACCGACTCGACGCAGACCACCTCCGTTCCCGTGCAGGCCCCGTCGTTCGACGGTGCGCCCGCCGTGGACGAGTCCACGATCGTGCCCGCCGGCGACAGTGCCGCCCCGGCTCCGGAGTCGACCCTCAAGCAGCTCGAGGACGAGGGCGACGTCGCCGCGGACTACATCGAGGAGTTCCTCGACATCTGCGACCTCGACGGCGACATCGACATCGAGGTGCGGAACGGCCGCGCCTACCTGTCCGTGACCGCGTCCGGAGACTCGAACCTCCGCGTGCTGTCCCGCCCCGATGCCGTTCAGGCGCTGCAGGAGCTGACCCGTCTCGCGGTGCAGACCCGCACCGGTGCCTTCTCGCGGCTCATCCTCGACATCGGCGGCTCGCGCGACGCCCGCGAGACCGAGCTCGCGCAGCTCGTCGACCGGGCCATCGAGCGCATCGAGGAGGGCGCCACCTCGGCGTCCCTGCCCCCGATGTCGTCGTACGAGCGCAAGCTGGTGCACGACATGGTGGGCGAGCGGGGCTTCGTGTCGGAGTCGCGCGGCGAGGCGCGAGAGCGCCACACCGTCATCACCCGCGGCTGAGATCCGTGGAGCCGACTCTCGAGGCGGAACCCGCCGCGGCAGCCGCGATCGCCGGCGACCGACTGCCGGTCTTGCGCCGGTTCACACAGTCGCTCTCCGCGCAGGGCGAGGAGCGCGGGCTCATCGGCCCGCTCGAGCTCCCCCGCCTCTGGACCCGCCACGTGCTCAACAGCGCCCTGGTAGCCCCTCTGCTGCGTCCGGGGCTGGTAGGCGACGTCGGTAGTGGTGCGGGTCTCCCCGGCCTCGTCCTGGGCATCGTGCGGCCCGATGTGCGCTTCGTGCTCATCGAGCCGATGGAGCGGCGCATCGTCTGGCTCCGCGAGCAGGTCGACGAGCTCGGACTCGAGAATGTCTCAGTTCTCCGAGCTCGTGCCGAGGAGGTCCGCCTTCCGGAGCCGCTCGACCAGGTGACGGCGCGGGCTGTCAGTGCTCTCTCGAAGCTCATCCCTCTGACAGCACCGCTGCTGCGGCCGGGCGGCGAACTCGTGCTGCTCAAGGGGATCAACGCCGAGAAGGAGATCCTGGCGGCCGAGAAGGTGCTCCGGCGTTTCAAGGTCTCGTCGCCCGAGGTCGTCGTACTCGGCGACGGCGTGCTCTCCGAGGTCACGCGCGTGGTCCGGGCTACAGTGGGTTGATCCGGCCCTGTCGCACGCGATCCGTCTCGGATCCTCGACTCCCGGCCCCGGTGGCACCCGCCCTGATCCATCTGCTGAGCGAAGGTTTCACGTGAAACGACCCGATTCCGACGTGACCGGACAGGCCGGGGGTTTCGACTCCTCCACTCCCCTGGCCCGCGAGATCGCCGACATGACCCGCCGGCGGGCGCTGCTGAACGCGCAGCCGCTGCCGAAGCCCGAGTCGACCCGTGTGATCACGATCTCGAACCAGAAGGGCGGGGTCGGCAAGACCACCACCACCGTCAACCTGGCTGCCGGGCTCGCACGCGGCGATGCCAAAGTCCTCGTCATCGACCTCGACCCCCAGGGCAACGCGTCGACCGCGCTGGGGATCGAGCACCGTGCTGACACGCGGAGTGTGTACGACGTCATCGTCAACGACACTCCCCTGGCCGAGGTGGTTCAGAAGAGCCCGGAGTTCGACTCGCTGTACGGCGTTCCGGCGACGATCCATCTCGCCGGCGCCGAGATCGAGCTCGTGTCCCTCGTGGCGCGCGAGCAGCGGCTCCGTCGAGCCCTCGATCGGATGCTCGAGGGCATGGACGAGCCGTTCGACTACGTGTTCATCGACTGCCCGCCGTCGCTCGGGCTCCTGACGATCAACGCCTTCGTCGCCGCTCGCGAGGTGCTCATCCCGATCCAGTGCGAGTACTACGCACTGGAGGGACTCAGCCAGCTGCTGAAAAACATTGATCTGATCGAGCGTCATCTGAATCCCAAGCTCGCCGTGTCGACGATCCTGCTGACCATGTTCGACGGCAGAACCAACCTCTCCCACCAGGTCGCCGCGGACGTGCGCGAGCACTTCCCGAAGGAGGTGCTCAGGGCGGTCATTCCGCGGAACGTGCGCATCTCGGAGGCGCCGAGTTACGGGCAGAGCGTGATCACTTACGACCCGCAGTCCTCCGGCTCGCTGGCCTACCTCGAGGCGGCCGCGGAGATCGCCCGCAGAGGAGCACGGAAGGCCGCTACCACCGAGAACGAAGGGCAGGCACGCTGATGGCGACGAAGCGTACAGGACTGGGCCGGGGGATCGGTTCGCTGATCCCGACCAGCGATGAGACGCGGTCTCGACCCGTCGACGTCTTCTTCCCGGACCAGAACGTCGGAGTGGAGCCGGCCGACGATCTGCTGGATGTTCCCGGTGCACGCCTGGCGCGACTCCCCCTCGACGACATCGTGCCGAATGCTGCGCAGCCCCGGGCCGTGTTCGACCAGGACGATCTCGCCGAGCTGGTGCACAGCGTCCGCGAGTTCGGTGTACTGCAGCCCATCGTCGTGCGTCCGGTGTCGGGCCGCGGTGGTGCGAAGTTCGAGCTCGTGATGGGCGAGCGTCGGTTCCGGGCGTCGAAGGCGGCGGGACTGACGACGATCCCCGCGGTCATCAAGGACACCGCCGACGAGAACATGCTGCGCGATGCTCTGCTCGAGAACCTGCACAGGGCCGAGCTGAACCCGCTCGAGGAGGCGTCCGCCTACCAGCAGCTCCTGAGCGATTTCGGGATCACCCAGGAGGCGCTCGCGTCGCGCCTCGGACGGTCCCGCCCCCAGATCTCGAACACGCTCCGCCTGCTCCGCCTGCCTGCCGATGTGCAGGCGCGGGTCGCTGCCGGAGTACTCACGGCGGGACACGCTCGTGCGGTGCTGTCGCTCGAGGATGTCGATCAGATGCGACGGCTCGCGGACAAGATCGTGAACGAGGATCTGTCGGTCCGCGCCGCGGAGGCTGCAGCGGCTCAGATGAAGAAGCCGCGGACGTCCGTTCGGGAAGTGCCGGAGGAGCGCGGGGGACACGCCGGGCACCTGAGCACGATCGCCGACCACCTCGGTGACCGCTTGAACACCCGCGTGAAGGTGACGTTGGGTGCTCGGAAAGGCCAGATGGTCATCGACTTCGCGACGATTCAGGACCTGAACCGCATCCTGGCCGAGATCGGAGAGCCCTCCGAGGTATCGCTCGCGCCGTAGCGCGGTGATGTTTCACGTGAAACGCCCCGGTGGTCTCCCCCGCCGGGGCTTTTCTGTGCCCGATGGAGCCGTGCTGATGCGGTGCTGGACCTCTGGGGGGCCGAGCGATCGAGTCCGGTAGAAGACCCTCCGGCTGGCAGGTGCGTCCGCTAGCTGACTGCTCGCAGCACCACGTTGAGAAGTCTGGCAGAGCGTTTCACGTGAAACGACGATGTCGTCGAAACATGGCCGAGAAGCTAGTCTGGCGGATCGCTGTCGAGCCAGGCTCTCCGTCGGCGATGCGGGGCGACGCCTTCATCCGCGCGAATCCTGCGATGCATATCGGGCAGCGCACCACAGATCGGCGATATCCCGCCGCTCGCGCTGCGGAAGATGTTTCACGTGAAACACCCAGGGGTTGGGTTCTTCCGCGCCTACGCGCGGATCCCGGTCAACCGCCACCTTGTTTCACGTGGAACACCGCGAGGAAACCCCGCCTCGCATCCAGGCTCAGGCCCGAGATGGAGCAGGTGCCGCCGCGAGATGAGCCAAGGTCGAGTACACATCACCGAGGAACCGGCCCGACGCTTCGATGGCCTGGGGGACCAGCGAGGTCTCGGTCATCCCGGGCAGCACGTTCGCGTCGAAGAACCAGGGCGTACCGTCCGCGGAGACGATGAAGTCGATGCGCGAGAGATGGCGCAGGCCGAGTAGCTCATGGATCCGGACGGCGATTCGCGAGACCTCTGCGATCGTGCCAGCATCCAGCCGGGCCGGCGTGAAGAACCTTGTCTCACCGGCGTTGTACCGCGCGTCGAACGTGTACGAGCCGGCGACCGGTTCGATCTCGACGGGAGGAAGGGCGAGGGGTCCGTCTCCGAGGTCGATGACACCGACGGCGATCTCCGCGCCTCGGATGCGCTGTTCGATGAGGGCGACATCTCCGTAGGTGTAGGCCCCGACCATGGCCCGGGGGAGTTCGGAGTCCTCGTCGACGAGGGTGACCCCTTGCGCTGATCCCCCCTGCGCGGGCTTCACCACCAGTGCGCCGGGCAGCATCGCCCGGACCTGCGAGAGGATCGCTGCCGCACCGAGCTCACGGAAGGTGTCGCGGGGGAGCGTGAGGGAGTCCGGTGTGGCGAGACCGGCGCGCCGGACCAGGGTCTTCGCCGTGGGCTTGAACCACGCGAGACGGGCCGCATCCGCATCCGAGCCGACGTAGGGCAGGCCAGCGGCCTCGAGCAGCCCCAGCAGGGCCCCGTCCTCTCCGCTTGCCCCGTGGACGGCCGGCCAGACGAGGTCCGGTCGGCGAGAGACGAGGAACGGCAGCAGGTCCGCGTCCGGTTCACGGGTCGTGACGCGGTGTCCCATGGCGACGAGCCGATCCGTCACGCGGCGGCCCGAGCGGAGGGACACGTCGCGCTCGTGACTGATCCCGCCGCTGACCACGACGATGTCGAGAGCGCGGGGATGGGCTGCGAAAGGGGTCATGACCAGGCCTTCTTCAGAACGGTGAGACGGACGGGGATCGTCAGGCGATGGTCGGAGGAAGGGCGTGAACCGGACGGCCGGTGTCGACGGTGCGCCGAGCACCCGCGCCGGCGAAGGTCGACAGCAGCTCGAGCTCGCCGTCGATGACCTTGGCGAGCCGTCTGATCCCTTCAGTGATCCGCTCGGGCGTCGGGTAGCAGAAGGAGAGCCGGATGTTGCGGCGGCCGTCTCCGTTCCCGTAGA
Organism: Rathayibacter rubneri; assembly: GCF_023743255.1. Classification (NCBI taxonomy): domain Bacteria; kingdom Bacillati; phylum Actinomycetota; class Actinomycetes; order Micrococcales; family Microbacteriaceae; genus Rathayibacter; species Rathayibacter rubneri. The sequence goes on from NZ_JAMRYM010000004.1 coordinate 56,571, forward strand.
AGGCGGTGCCGGGTGTGTAGGCCACGAGCTCCTTCACAGCGCGGGGGAGCATGGCCTTCGCATCGAGTCCGTCGGGAAGCGTCACCCAGACGTAGAAGCCGCCGCTCGGATCCGTCCACGAGAGAGACGGCAGGTGAGTCTCGAGTCCGCGCAGCATCGCCTCCTTCCGCTCCCGGTAGACGCCACGGAAGATGTCGATCTGCCCTCTCCAGTCCGCGGTGTCGAGGTACTTCGAGATGACCAGCTGACTGAACGACGAGGGACTGAGGACTGCGGCCTCGTTCGCTAGGATCAGACGCTCGCGGATGGCGTGCGGGGCGAGGGCCCAGCCGACGCGGAAGCCGGGTGCGAGGGTCTTGGAGAACGTGCCCAGGTAGACGACGCCGTCCTCCTCGAGCGACCGCATCGCTTTGGGCGGTGCTCCGTCGAAGTACAGGAGCCCGTACGGATTGTCCTCGAGGACGAGGATCCCCGCACTCTTGCAGATCTCGAGGATCTCGACCCGCCGCTCCCAGCTGAGGGTGACTCCCGCGGGATTGTGGAAGGTGGGGATGGTGTAAAGGAACTTGATCCGCTTGCCCGAGGATCGCACGCGGGCGATGTGCTCCCGCAGCGCCGCGGGGATGAGACCGTGCTCGTCCATGGCGACGTGCTCGATCTCGGCCTGGTAGGACCGGAAGATGACCATGGCCGTCACATAGCTGGGGCCTTCGGACAGGACGACATCACCCGGGTCGAGGAATATCTTCGAGAAGAGCTCGAGCGCGTGCTGTGATCCGGTGGTGACGACCACGTCGTCCGCGCTGGCCGAGATCCCTTCGAGCGCCACCACGTCGAGGATCTGCTCGCGCAGCTTCGGAACACCTTGACCCGATCCGTATTGCAGTGCGACCGGGCCCTGCTCCCGCATGACGGAGTCGATGGCACTGCTCACCAGGTCCTGCGGCAGCGCGGTGACGTACGGCATACCGCCCGCGAGCGATACGACCTCGGGTCGGGACGCCACGGCGAACAGTGCTCTGACCTCGCTGGCTGCCAGGCCGGCGGTGCGCTCTGCGTAGGAGTCGTACCAGGGGTCGAGATTGGTTCCGTGGTTGATCACGATCACGTCGCTTCGGTCGTCGGACGGGGATCCCGGCGCGGAGGCTGGGGTTGATCCACCCTATCCGGGAGGTCCGGCGACGGGCTCGGGAGCAGCGACTCCACTCCGGTGCGGGTGGACCGCGCGGCGTTTCACGTGAAACGGTCGTCTACGGCACGAAGCCCCCGTCTCCAGGAGGAGACGAGGGCTTCGTAGATCCGATCGGTGAGGATCAGAGGAAGGCGGCGAGGTCCGCCTCGAGAGCCGGCTTCGGCTTGGCGCCGATGACGGTCTTGACGACCTCACCCTTCTGGTAGACCTTCATCGCGGGGATCGACGTGATCTGGTACTTGGCCGCGGTCTGCGGGTTCTCGTCGACGTTCAGCTTGACGATCTCGATCTTGTCGCCGTGCTCGGCGGAGATCTGGTCGAGGATCGGCGAGACCATGCGGCAGGGGCCGCACCACTCGGCCCAGAAGTCGACGAGGACGGTCTTCTCCGAGTCGAGGACGTCGGACTGGAACGAGGCGTCGGTGACGCTCTTCGCGGTGGACATAGGGATTCTCCTTCGTGAGCCGGACGAGCCGGTTCCACTCGTGGTGATGGGGTGGGTCAGCGGGTGACGAGTTCGGCCTCGACCGATGCGTCGACCTGGGGGGTGCCCTCGGTGTGGGCGGTGCCGTCGGCGAGCGCGGCGAGGTAGTGCTCCGCGTCGAGGGCGGCGACCGTTCCGGAGGCGGCGGCGGTGACGGCCTGACGATACGTCGGGTCGATGACGTCGCCCGCGGCGAAGACGCCGGGAACGGAGGTCTGCGAGGAGCGGCCGACGACCGAGATGGTGCCGTCCGTCGTCAGATCGAGCTTGCCGTGGACGATGTGCGTCCGCGGGTCGTTGCCGATCGCGATGAAGAGGCCGTCGATGTCGAGCCGGGACTCGGTCCCGTCGACCGTGTTGCGGAGCTTCACGCCGTTGACGTGACTCTCACCGGCGATGCCGGTCACCTCGGAGTTCCAGACGAACTCGATCTTCTCGTTGTCGTGGGCGCGCTTCTGCATGACCTTCGACGCACGGAGGGTGTCCTTGCGGTGGATGACGTAGACCTTCTCGGCGAACTTGGTGAGGAAGGTCGCCTCCTCCATCGCGGAGTCGCCGCCGCCGACGACAGCGATCGTCTTGCCCTTGAAGAAGAAGCCGTCGCAGGTCGCGCACCATGAGACACCGTGTCCCGACAGGCGTTCCTCGTCGTGGAGGCCCAGCTTGCGGTACGCGGAGCCCGTGGCCACGACGACGGTCTTCGCCTGGATGCTCTCGCCGGACCCGAGGTGGACGGTCTTCGTCTCTCCCTCGAGGTCGAGACCGGCGACGTCGTCGTAGAACGTCGTCGCTCCGAAGCGCTCGGCCTGAGACTGCATGGCAGCCATGAGCTCCGGTCCGAGGACGCCCTGGGGGAAGCCGGGGAAGTTCTCGACCTCCGTGGTGTTCATGAGGTCGCCCCCGATCTCGACCGAGGAGGCGACCACGATCGGCTTCAGGTCGGCACGGGCCGCGTAGATGGCGGCGGTCCAGCCGGCGGGGCCGGATCCGATGATGACGATGTCCTGCACGGCAACTCCTGAGGTCTGTGCTGAGCGGGGGCTGATCGGGGACGGCGCCCGAGGTGCTGCGCCGTCGTCTTGCTGGTTGTTCGTCGTGCACCGCCTGCGCGCTGCACTGTGTTCGTCTCGCCTGCGGAGCCCGGATCCGGTCGCTCGGTCGTTCCCTGCTCCACGGGCTACAACACATCCTAGGCGGGGGCTATTCCACCCCCGGGCGGGCACTCGGCCGCCGGTCAGGGTCCCGGGTTCCCCGTCTTCGCGGATCCGCCGATCCGGCCTCTGACCGGGTCTTCCTCGGCCGTCCCCGCCTCGATCCCCCGCCGACGACTCGGCCGACGCGAGATCCACACGGTGAACCACGCCGAGGCCGCGAAGAGAGATGACAGGGCGACGACGTAGAACACCACCGCGACACCTCCTCCGGGGAGGATCGGCGGATCCGCCAGGCGGGGGTCGAGGAACGGGTAGGGGTACCAGACCTGCTCGTGCTTCATCTGGTCGTAGACGAGCGGCGCCCGCAGCATCGTGTAAGCGAACCAGGCGACGGGGACCGCGAGCACCCCCGGGATCACTCCCCAGGACAGCCGACGGCGGCCGGGCGCGAACAGCCAGTCGAGCACGAGCGCGAGCGGGGCGACGACGTGCATCACCTCGTTTGTCCACTCCTGCGGCGCGCCGGCTCCGGTGACCGCCGTGCCGCGCAGGAGGAGGTTGTAGACCACTCCGATGACCACCATGCACGCGACCACGCCCGCCCGCAGCCACGAGAACCATCGCGGGTCCGGGAGCCGACCCCGGGCGAGGAGGACCGCTCCGATCAGGAGCACGACGGCCGCCGCCAGACAGGTCTCGACCGTGATGTAGCTGAAGAAGTTCACGACGAGGGTCGTGCGATCGCGGAACCGGGCCTCGACCCAGAAGGAGTACGAGTCGAGGAAGCTCACGACGGTCGCCGCGAGGATCGCGACGGCGACGAGCAGTCGGACGAGGACGAAGGTGGAGCGCATCGCGCCTTCCGGGTCGGCGAATGAGGAGGAGCGGCTCTGCCGGACGCCTCCACCCTTGCACGCGGCGCGTCGCGGTGCACCTGCCCGGCGGAGGCCGCGCGACCCCCTCTGGTGCGTCTAGCGGCCGAGGCGGCGGAGGACCGGCGCGGCCATCAGGCGCAGCTCCGGGTTGCGGGCGATCCAGAGGATCCCGAAGTAGACGACCGCCATCGCGACGCCGGTGAGGATCATCGACAGGAGCGCCTCCGGCACTCCGCTCGTCGGGTAGCCGTCGTTCTGCGCGAGGACGAACATGACGAGCACTCCCGCACCGATCGCCGGGAGCGTCGCGAGGGCGAACTGGGCGAAGCGGAAGACGATCCGGGTGCCGCCCCAGCCGCCGAGCTTGCGGCGGAGGAGGACGCAGGCGAGCAGCGACTGCACGGCGACTCCGACCGAGATCGAGGCCGCGACGAAGATCGTCGTGAACTCCGGCGGGAGCCCGAAGGCGAGGAGGCAGCCGATGGTGATCACGACGGCCTGCACGAGCGTGTAGACGAACGGCGTCCGACCGTCGTTCAGGGCGTAGAACGCGCGCTGGACGATCGCGAGCGTGGAGAAGAGGGGGAGGACGACCACGTGCGCCGTGATGATCTGAGCCATCTGGAAGGTGTCGCCGGGATCCGAGGAGAACATCCTGGCGAACGAGGTGGCGCAGACCACGAGCGCGGCGGCGCAGAAGAAGAGCAGGAGGCCGACCACGCGGATCGACGTCGAGACGTCGCGGCGGAAGTCGGTCATCTCGCCGCGCGAGGCGTGCCCGCTCATCTTGGTGAAGTACGCCGTCGCGATCGACACGGCCACGATCGAGTGCGGCAGCATGAAGACCAGCCAGGCCTTCTGCAGGGCGGTGGCGGAGGCGTTCTCGCCGGAGGCGCCGCTGACCACGTTGTTCTCGAGGAATCCGACGACGACGGTCAGCAGGAGGGTCGCGAAGGTCCAGCCGGCGATGCGTCCCGCGCGGCTGAGCCCGACTCCGCGGAAGCGGAAGTCGGGGCGGTAGCGCAGCCCGACCCGTTTCCAGAAGAAGACGAGCAGGATCGCCTGCAGCGCGACTCCGAGGGTCGCGGAGCCCGCGAGCAGCGTGATCATCGCCGGAGTCCAGTCGGTGGCGAGGAGATCGCCCTCGGTGTCCGATCCGAACAGCTGCTGGAAGGCGATCAGGCCCGCGATGGTCACCACGTTGTTGACGACGGGGGTCCAGGTGAACGGACCGAAGGACCCGCGGGCGTTCAGGACCTCGCCCAGGATCGTGTACAGCCCGTAGAAGAAGACCTGCGGGAGGCACCAGTAGGCGAAGGTCACCGCGAGCCGGGTCTGCTCCGGTCCGAACTGCCCCGCGGCGAGCTGGACGAGGAGCGGAGCGGCGAGCGTGGCGACGGCGGCCGCGGCGACGAGCACGAGGAGCGCGAGCGTCAGGAGCTTGTCGATGTACTTGCGCCCGCCGTCGGCCTGCAGGCCCGCTCGCACGATCTGCGGCACCAGGACGGCGTTCAGCGCACCGCCCGCGAGGATCGCGTAGATCGTGTTGGGCAGCCCGTTGGCGACGGTGAACGCATCCGATCCCTGACCCGTGAGCCCGATGGTCTGGGTGAAGACCAGCGACATGACGAAGCCGAGGATGCGCGAGACCATCGTGCCGGAGGCGAGGACGGCGCTCGCGCGTCCGAGGGAGAAGCTAGCCACGCGGGTCCGTTCGTTCGTCGAGGCCGGGTTGAACGGCGAGGGGGGCGTTGGGGTCCTCGTCGTCCTCCTCCGGGGCTGCGCCACCACGGCGGCGGCGGCGGATGTTGCGGAGGATGCCGGCGCCGAAGACCACGACGAGGACGAGACCGAGGACGAGCGTCCCGACGGTCTCCCAGTCGGCCCTCACGCTCGTCCCGACACTCGCCGGGGAGCCGATCGGCGTGCCGTCGAGGGCGGTGAGCTGCATCCGGAGCGTCGTCTCGCCGCTGCCGACCCGCGCCTTCACGGGGATGAGCACCCGGCCCTGGGAGCGGCCGTCGATGGCGGAGGGCTCGACCGAGCTCTCGTCGATGTCGAGCACGGCGTTCGACGTGGAGGCGCTGATCTCGACCGAGACGGGCCACGGGAGGTCGTTGCGGACGTACACGGGGATGCTGGAGTCGCGGGAGACCTGGAGGAGGGTGCTGGTCGCCTCGATCGAGACCGAGCCGAGCGTCGTGTCGGCCATGTCGACGCTCCCGGTGACGGCCTCGTCCCAGCCGGCCTCGTCCTCGCGCCAGACGACGGCGAGCAGGGTGAGCAGGTCGTTGCGGCGCTTCCCGCTCAGCAGCTGCGGGTCGGTGAGCACCGCCGAGAAGGCCTCGACGCGGGAGGCGGCGGTGAGGAGGTCGGAGACCCGCTCGAGGCGCTCCTCCGACTCCGGTGCGTCTCTGAGGACCACGTCGTCGGTCGCGGGTGTCGTGAGGGCGGCGCCGAGGGAGGTGCCCTCGGCCCAGGGGAGCCTGTCGAGGGCGTCGAGCGTCTGCGCGAGCCGGACACCGTCGACCGCCGCTCCTCGCTCGAGCGCGAGGACGACGCGCGGCACCTCCCCCTCGCGCTGGACCTGGGCGAGATCGGCGGTGAGCGCCGTCATGTGCGCGCGCCACTCCGCGTCGGTCGTCGCCGTCGCCGCTCCGTCGAGGGCGGTCGAGAGGCTGCTGTCGCTGACGACGACGTCGTGACCGTCGACGACCGCGCGCGTGGCGGTCCCCGTCGCGGAGGGGAGCTCGAGGTTCGCGGACGAGACCACCGTGCGGTTCATGCCGCTCGTGGCATAGACGCCGAGGACCTCGGCGCGGACGGTCAGATCGTCGGGCCAGGCGAGGCTGCCGACGGTCGGCGACCAGCGGAAGTCCAGGAGCGACTCCGCAGTGGGACGCGGCTCGAGCTCCTCATCGGCGGGCGCCTCGGTCGGCGTCGGCTCGGCAGTCTCTCCCGGAGCGGGTGTCGTCGCGGGCTCGGCGAAGAGGGCGGCGTCGATCCCGTACTCGAACGACGTGGGCGTGAGGAGCGTGGACAGACCGGACTGGGCCTGGGCCGAGACATCCGCATCGCCGTAGGCCAGGGGGAACACCTCGTTGGGTGCGGCCTGCAGACGGTCGAGCCACGAGACGGCCGACTCGGGCGCCGCTCCGCCGAGGATCCGGATCGACGCGAGGATCCGCGGGTCGACCCCTATCGCGACTCCGCGCCCGATGACCGAGTCGAGCTGGCGCGAGAGGGTTCCGGTGGACTGCGTGTAGTCCTGCAGCGCGTCGGCGGGGATGAGGCCGTCGCTGCTGCCGGGCACGGTGAGGGGGACGAGGACGTCGACTCCGGTCTCCTCCCCGGACGGCACGCCGTCGGTCAGCTCGACCGCGGTGCGCGCCGTGGCGACGGTGCCGCCCGGACCGGTCACGGTGACGGCGACCGCGTGGGTGCCCCGGGCGCTCGGATCGGAGGAGAAGGGGATGCCCGCCGCGGGCACCGTCAGCGGGACCTGCGCGGAGCTCGACGGCAGCAGGCGGACGTCGGCGCCGTCGCCGACGGGCGAGCCCGCGTCGTCGTCCTCTCCCCCGAGCCAGTCCGCGAGCTCGGCTCGCGAGTCGAGGGTGTCGGAGTCGATCGTGACCTCGATGCGGGCGCCGTCGATCGTCTCGGTCGTGCCGTTGCGCACCGAGACCGACAGCTGCAGATCCTGGCCCAGGAGGAGGACGCCGTTGTCCGCGGCGCCGACCGTGGCGGTGACGGTTCCGGCGGCCGGCTCCTCGGCGAGGGGCGAGGCGGTGGTGCCGGGCGTCGGAGTGGTCGCGAGAGCCGGCGGCGCGACGCCCAGGAGCGCGACGGCGAGAGCCGCCGCGCCGACGGCGCGGAGCAGCTGCGGGACCGCCGGGCGGTCGGAGGGAGTGAGGCCGCGCCGATGCATCGAACTCACTCGGCCTCCATGCGGCTGATTCTACGTGCAGGCCCGCGCGGGACGGCGGCTGGCGCGGTCAGGGCCGTAACCGGTCTGTGCGGTTAGCAGCCCTCCCGGCCCCTTCTCCGGCCGTGCGCCGCGACTACACTCGTGCGAATGCACAGCGTCCAGGCCGCCCTCGAGACCCTCCGTGCTCTGGCGGCGACGCCGACCGTGGCGCGACTGGCCGAGGCGTTCGCCGCCCAGGGGCACGAGCTCGCACTGGTGGGCGGTCCCGTCCGCGACGCGTTCCTGGGGCACGGAGTGCACGACCTCGACTTCACCACGTCGGCACGCCCCGACGACATCGTGCGCATCGTCGCTCCGATCGCCGAGGCGCACTGGGACATCGGCCGGGCCTTCGGCACCATCGGCGCGCGGATCTCGGGCGAGACGGTCGAGATCACGACCTACCGCAGCGACAGCTACGACGGAGTCAGCCGCAAGCCCGAAGTCGAGTTCGGCGACACCCTCGAGGGCGATCTGGTGCGGCGCGACTTCACGGTGAATGCGATGGCGCTCCGGATCCCCGAGGTCGTCCTCGTGGATCCCTCCGGGGGCGTGGAGGACCTGCTGGCCGGCCGCCTGCGCACGCCCGCCGACGCCGACGTGTCGTTCGGCGACGATCCGCTCCGCATGCTGCGGGGCGCTCGATTCACGTCGCAGCTCGGCTTCCGCACCACCGAGGAGGTCGAGTGGGCGATGGCCGAGCTCGCGCCGCGCATCCGGGACGTCTCGGCCGAGCGGGTGCAGGAGGAGCTGCGGAAGCTGCTGTCCACCGCGTCCCCGCGGGCGGGCCTGGAGCTCCTCGTCGACACCGGTCTGGCCGGTTACGTCCTCCCGGAGCTGCCCGCTCTGCGTCTGGAGCAGGACGAGCACCACCATCACAAGGACGTCTACGTGCACAGCCTCACCGTGCTGGAGCAGGCGATCTCGCTCGAGGAGTCGCGGAACCCCGGAGCGGCGCCGGACGTCGTGCTGCGCCTCGCCGCGCTGCTGCACGACATCGGCAAGCCCGCGACGCGCCGCCTCGAGGCCGGCGGCGCCGTCAGCTTCCACCACCACGACCTCGTCGGGTCCAAGCTCGCGATCAAGCGGATGCGCGCGCTGAAGTTCGACAAGCAGTCGACGACCGAGGTGGCGCGGCTGATCGAGCTGCACCTGCGGTTCTTCGGCTACACCGACGGAGCCTGGACCGACTCCGCCGTGCGCCGCTACGTGACGGACGCGGGGCCTCTGCTCGAGCGGCTGCACATCCTCACGCGGGCCGACGTGACCACGCGCAACAAGCGCAAGGCCGACCGGCTGGCGCACGCGTACGACGACCTCGAGACGCGCATCGCCGAGCTCGCCGAGAAGGAGGAGCTCGCGTCCAAGCGGCCCGACCTCGACGGCACCGCGATCATGCGGATCCTCGACGTGCCGCCGGGGCCGGAGGTCGGAGCGGCGTACCGCTTCCTGCTCGAGCTGCGGCTCGAGGAGGGCCCGCTGGGCGAGGAGGTCGCGACGCAGCGGCTGAAGGAGTGGTGGGCGGCGCGCTGAGCCGCACCGCTGAGCCGCCGGGTCGAGGCGCCCGCTCGGGCCGCCGGATCGGGCGCAGATCTCCTGACCGCGGGAACGGCCGCGATGGTAGGGTGTCCAGGTTGTCCACGACCAGACGCACTCGCGTCCGCGGGAGTGGGCAGATGCTACATACCCTCCTGTCACGGAAATACCGTGGCCGTTCAGTCCGAAGGAGGTGGGTTAGTGACGCATCAGTACGAAATCATGGTCATCCTGGACCCCGAGATCGATGAGCGCACCGTCGCTCCGAGTCTCGACAAGTTCCTCAACGTCATCCGCACCGATGGTGGATCCATCGACAAGGTGGACGTCTGGGGCCGTCGTCGTCTGGCGTACGAGATCAACAAGAAGTCCGAGGGCATCTACGCCGTCGTCGACTTCACGTCGACCTCTGCCGCCGCGAACGAGCTCGACCGTCAGCTGAAGCTGTCCGAGGCCGTCATGCGCACCAAGGTGCTGCGGGCTGAAGAGGGCATCGCCCAGGTCGCCGCCGCTGCGAAGCTCGCCGACGAGAAGGCCGCCCGCAAGGCTGCCAAGGCCTCGGCCGCTCCCAAGGCGTAGCGCTCATGGCCGGCGAGACGATCATCACCGTGGTGGGGAACCTCACCTCCGACCCCGAGCTGCGCTACACGCAGAACGGGCTCGCGGTCGCGAACTTCACCATCGCCTCCACTCCGCGCACCTTCGACCGTCAGGCGAACGACTGGAAGGACGGCGAAGCGCTGTTCCTCCGGGCCTCCGTCTGGCGCGAGTTCGCCGAGCACGTCGCGGGATCGCTGACCAAGGGGAGCCGCGTCATCGCGACCGGCCGCCTGAAGCAGCGCTCGTACGAGACGAAGGAAGGCGAGAAGCGCACCAGCATCGAGCTCGAGATCGACGAGATCGGTCCCTCGCTCCGCTACGCGACCGCACAGGTCACGCGTGCCTCCGGTGGGGGCGCGGGCGGCGGACGCGGGCAGGTCGGCGGCGGTCAGGGCGCGAGCCAGGGCGGACAGGGCGGCTTCGGCGGCAACCAGGGGGGCTCCGGCGGCAACGCGGGAGGCAACCGCGGTGGCCAGGCCGAGGAGCCGTGGGCGCCGAGCGCGCCGGCCGGTGGCGACGTCTGGAGCACGCCGGGCAGCTACAACGACGAGACTCCGTTCTGAGCCTCGGGCTCGGACGCGACCTCACCTGAATCACGCTCCCTCCGCACGCCGCACGAGCGGCGGCGGAGGGGGGCGAACCAGAATCTAAGGAAACCACTATGGCTGGAAAGAGCAGCGGCGACCGCCGCAAGCCGATCCGCGGCAAGGGCGCGAAGAACGCGGCCCCCGCGAAGTCGGTCCGCGTGGGTGTCATCGACTACAAGGATGTCGCGACCCTCCGCAAGTTCATCTCGGAGCGCGGGAAGATCCGCGCCCGTCGTATCACCGGCGTCTCCGTCCAGGAGCAGCGCCTCATCGCCCGTGCCGTCAAGAACGCCCGCGAGATGGCGCTCCTGCCCTACGCCGGCAGCGGAAGGTAGGTAACGGTATGTCCAAGGTCATCCTGACCCACGAGGTCGACGGTCTCGGCTCCGCCGGTGACGTCGTCGACGTCAAGAACGGCTACGCCCGCAACTTCCTCATCCCGCAGGGCTTCGGCGTCGCGTGGACCCGTGGAGGCGAGAAGCAGGTCGAGCAGATCAAGTCGGCCCGCGCCGCGCGCGAGCACAAGACGATCGAAGAGGCGCAGCACACCAAGCAGGTCCTCGAGGCCAACCGGGTGAAGCTCACCGTCAAGGCGGGCCGCGACGGCCGCCTGTTCGGCTCGGTCAAGACGAGCGACATCGCCACCGCTGTGGCGGCCGCCGGCTTCGGCGACCTCGACAAGCGCAAGATCGTCATCGCGAACGCGATCAAGACGGTCGGCGAGCACGAGGCCGTGGTGCGTCTGCGCGACGACATCCAGGCCACCGTGAAGCTCCAGGTGGTCGCGGCCAAGTAAGGCCGCGAGACACGCCTCGAAGGGCGGTGCGGCGGGATCCCCGGGTCCTGCTGCACCGCCCTTCGTCGTCCCGTTCTCCACAGCTCCATCCACATACACCCAATCGCGGGGACAACCTTCAACGTGGTCTGGAGACTCTTTTCCACACACACCTGTGGAGTGCGCATAACGCCTGGTCAGCGGGCCGAAAAAAGATTGCTGCGGCTCCTGATTCCACAGGGTTCTCCACATGTTCCCCACACGTGGTCCGGCGTTTCACCACAGTTGTCCACACTCTCCTCCACAGGGCGGTTTGACCGTGGCGGCGAGCGGTACGTAGTGTGGCGCAGCGCCCCGCGAGGGGAGCGGGACGAGGCGTCCGGAGCATCGGCGCCGACCCTGTCGGAGGTCGCTGGTAGACCGGATCCGACGCACGCGATCACGGCTCGGCCGACGATCCGCGCGTTCCCGCGAGGCACCCGACGACAGGAGGCGAAGGCATGACGATCGCGCACCTGGCGGTTCCCGGCTCGGACGGACGGAGCGAGGGTCGCGGCGAGGGCCGCGGCGACTCCCCGCGTCACGAGCGCACCCCTCCGCACGATCTGCTCGCCGAGCAGTCGGCGCTCGGAGGAATGCTGCTCTCGAAGGACGCCGTCGCCGACGTCGTCGAGAGCGTCAAAGCCACCGACTTCTACATCCCCAAGCACGAGATCGTGTTCGACGCGATCCTGCAGCTCTACTCGCACGGCGAGCCGACCGACGTCATCGCGGTCACCGACGAGCTCACCAAGCAGGGAGAGCTGCAGCGCGCCGGCGGTGCCGACTACCTGCACTCGCTCACCGCGATGGTGCCCACGGCCGCGAACGCCGGCTACTACGCGTCGATCGTCGCCGAGCGCGCACTGCTGCGCCGCCTCGTCGAGGCCGGCACGCGCATCGTGCAGATGGGCTACCAGGGCGAGGGCGAGGTGCTCGATCTCGTCAACACCGCTCAGGCCGAGATCTACAACGTCACCGGATCCGAGGCGGCCGAGGACTACGTGCCGCTGACCGACGCCGTCACCGTCGCCATCGACGAGATCGAGGCGGCCGCGCACAAGGACGGCGCGTTCACCGGCGTGCCGACCGGCTTCGCCGACCTCGACGACCTGACCAACGGGTTCCACCCGGGCCAGATGATCATCGTCGCGGCGCGACCCGCGCTCGGAAAGTCGACGCTCGCCCTCGACTTCGCGCGCGCCGCCGCGATCAAGCACCAGATGCCCACGATCTTCTTCTCGCTCGAGATGGGGCGCAGCGAGATCGCGATGCGCCTGCTCTCGGCCGAGGCCTCCGTGCCGCTGCAGCACATGCGCAAGGGCACCGTCGACCAGCGCGACTGGACGACCATCGCGTCGACCCGCGGCCGCATCAACGACGCTCCGCTCTACATCGACGACTCGCCGAACCTCACGCTCGTCGAGATCCGGGCGAAGTGCCGCCGGCTCAAGCAGCGCATCGGCCTCAAGATGGTCGTCATCGACTACCTGCAGCTGATGACCTCCGGCAAGAAGGTCGAGAGCCGCCAGCAGGAGGTCTCGGAGTTCTCCCGTGCGCTCAAGCTCCTCGCGAAGGAGCTCCAGGTGCCGGTCATCGCGCTGTCGCAGCTGAACCGTGGTCCGGAGCAGCGCGCCGACAAGCTCCCCGCGATCTCCGACCTCCGCGAGTCCGGCTCGATCGAGCAGGACGCCGACATGGTGATCCTCCTGCACCGCGAGAGCGCGTACGAGAAGGACAATCCCCGCGCCGGCGAGGCCGACCTGATCGTCGCGAAGCACCGCAACGGCCCGACCCGCACGGTCACCGTCGGCTTCCACGGCCACTTCTCGCGCTTCGCCGACATCCCGGCGGTGTAGGGCCCGTGCCCGCTCCGATCGACGACGTGCCCCTCGACGGCGAGTCCATCCGCCTGGGGCAGTTCCTGAAGTTCGCCGGGATCATCGACTCGGGCGGAGAGGTGAAGGAGATCGTCGCGGACGGTCTCGTGACGGTCAACGGCGAGGTCGACCGTCGTCGCGGGCGCCAGCTGGCGGTCGGCGACGTGGTCGGGTTCGGCGGTCGCCGGTACCGCGTGGGTGCGTGACATCGACCATTCAGCGGTGATCGCCGGTCGGGCGGTGCTGGAGCGGTGACCGGCTCCTCCTGAGTGCTGCACGCCGCGCAGCCGTGGATGCTGTCAAGCAGAACCTCCGCGGCGGTGCGGGTGCCAGGCTCGGAGGACTTCGGCACCCGGGTGCTCCGTGGACTCGACGCGGACCCGGACGTCGCCTCGCGAACGACAGGAGATCGTCATATGCAGGTAGGCATCCACTTCATGGACTTCACGCTGCCGGGCGGGAGTGCGGGCATCGCCCCGATCCTGGGAGCGACGGCGCGGACGGCCGAGGACGTGGGCTGCGAGTGGTTCACGCTGATGGACCACTACTTCCAGATGGAGCAGTTCGCGACCAGCGAGGATCCGATGCTCGAGGGGTACACCTCGCTCGGGTTCCTCGCGGGGCGGACGGAGCGGCTCCGCCTCGGACTGCTCGTGACCGGGGTGACCTATCGGCACCCGGGGCTGCTCGCCAAGATCGTGACGACGCTCGACGTGCTCTCGGGCGGTCGCGCGATGCTCGGCATCGGTGCCGCCTGGTACGAGCGCGAGCACCTCGGGCTCGGCGTGCCGTACCCGCCGCTCAAGGAGCGGTTCGAGCGCCTCGAGGAGACGCTGCGGATCTGCCGGCAGATGTGGAGCGACGACGACGGGCCGTTCGAGGGCGAGCACTACCGGCTGGCCGAGACGCTGAACCACCCGGAGCCGATCCGGGAGTCGGGTCCTCCGATCCTGATCGGCGGTGGTGGCGAGAAGAAGACGCTGCGGCTCGTGGCGCAGTACGGCGACGCGTGCAACCTGTTCGCGACGGGCGCCGAGGCGGTCGCGCACAAGCTGGACGTGCTGCGGCGGCACTGCGACGAGCTCGGGCGCGACTACGACGCGATCACGAAGACGATCATCGGCGGCGGGGATCCGATCGGCGACCCCGACGGCTTCGTGCGGGCGATGGAGGAGTACGCGGCGATCGGGATCACGCTGGTGGAGCTGGCACCGCAGGGCCCGGACCCGGAGGGATACGTGGCGCGGCTGGGCGAGAGCGTGATCGGGCGGCTGGGGGAGCTGGGCTGAGCGCACCCTCCTGTGCTGACAGCGGCGGCGGCGCCTCCCTGCTGATCGAGTAGAGCGAGCGCGGCCGTATCGAGATCCGCGTTCCCGGGGTCGGGGTCTCGATACGCGCCTGCGGCGCTACTCGACCAGCAGGAACGGCGGGACTGCTCGAGCGGCAGGAACGGCGGGGCTGCTCGACCAGCGGAAAGGGCGGGCCTAGTCGACCGGCGCAGGCGCGGTCGGGCACCCGCAGGTCTCGCCGAGGACCAGGGTCGTCGGCAGGCGGACGTGGCGGACCGGTGCGTCGCTGTATGTCTCGCCGAGGAGCTCGAAGGCGATGCGGGCCATCTCGGGGACGGGGACCGCCACGGTGGTGACGCGCACGCCTCCGAGCAGCGCCTCGCGGATGCCGTCGAAGCCGACCACGGCGAGGTCGGACGGAACGCGGATCCCCTCCTGCGACGCGGCGCGGAGGAGGGCGAGTGCGTGCTCGTCGGTCGTCGCGAACACGGCGCGGGGCCGCTCCTCGCGCAGCACGGTGCGCAGCGCCTGCTCGGAGGAGACGCGGTCCATCGGGACGCGGTGCAGGCGACCGCCGGCTCCGGCCTCCGCGACCGCGTCGGCCCACGAGCGCGCACGCAGGCCCGACGGACCGAAGTCGTCGGGTCCGGTCACGCAGTGCACGTCGTCGTAGCCGTGGGCGAGGAGGTGCTCGACGGCCGAGCGGGTGCCCTGCTCGTCGTCGAACACCACGCTCGGCTCGTCGCCCGTGGGCGGCGAGGAGTGCAGGAAGACGCGCGGAGCGGTGTCGGCGGCGCTCGCCGGATCGATCGTGACGAGCAGGATGCCCGCGGTGCGCAGGTCGGCGAAGGTGCGCTCGTAGCCGCGCTCGACCTCGGGGTCGTACTCGGTGTTGCCCAGCAGCGTCAGCAGCGATCGTCGGCGGGCCTCGTGCTCGATGTGCCGCACCAGCTCGCCGAAGAAGGCGTTGGAGGAGTCGGGGACCAGCAGGCCGACCAGACTCGAGCGGCCGACGCTGAGCGCCTCCGCCAGGGAGTTGCGGCGGTAGCCGAGCTCGGCGATGGCCTCCTCCACGCGCTGGCGGAGTTCCGCCGATACCGGGCGCGGTCCGTCGTTCACGACGTAGCTGACGACCGTGCTCGACGTGCCGGCCGCGCGCGCCACGTCGGCGAGGGTCGGTCGCCGGGGCCGGGGGGACATCCGGTCAGCCTAGGTCACGGCTCCCGGGCACCCGGATCGAGCCCGCGAGCGCGCACGACGTCGGCTCGGAGCGGTGCTCGGGCGCGACGGCCGTCGAGGAGGAGTCCGGAGGAGGGCTCTGCAGCGGGTCGTGCGGCGGGACCGTCGCGACCCGGCCGGGTGCCGCCTCCGTACACTCGCAGGGTGAGCACCGACCCCCGCGACGCTCGCCGAGGCCGCGCCACGATCGCCGATGTCGCGCTGGCGGCGGGGGTGAGCATCCGCACCGCGTCCCGGGCGCTCGGCGGCTCGGCGAAGGTGGCGGAGGCGACCCGCACGCGGGTGGAGCAGGCGGCGGCGGCGCTGCGGTTCCGGCCGAACGCGCTGGCGCGCGAGCTGCGGACCGGCGGGGTGAGCTCGACGATCGGGCTCCTCGTGGGCGAGATCACGAACCCGTTCTCGGGCGCGCTCGCGGCAGGAGCGATCGACGCCGCCTCCGCTCGCGGGCTGACGGTGCTGGTCGCCGCGTCCGGGGACGTGCCGGAGGGGGAGCGGCCCGCGGTCGCAGGCATGCTCGAGCGGAGGGTGCGCGCGCTGCTGCTCGTGCCGAGCGCCCAGGATCACGGCTACCTCGACGGCGAGCGGCGCCTCGGCACCCCGGTGGTCGCGCTCGACCGTCCCCTCGTCGGCGCCGAGTCCGACAGCGTGCTGCTGGACGACCGGGGCGGGGCGCGCGCCGCGGTCACCGCCCTGCTCGCCGCCGGTCATCGACGGATCGCGTTCGTGGGCAGTCCGCGCACGCTCTACACGCACGGGCAGCGGCTCGCGGGCTTCGAGGACGCGCTGGACGGTTCCGGCCCGGTGCGCGAGGACGGCGTCAGCGCCGAGGAGGCGGAGGCGGCCGCGCGCGACCTCCTCGCCGGCGAGACGCCTCCGGACGCCGTCTTCGCGGGCAACAACCGCGCGACGCTCGGCGTGCACCGCGCCATCGCAGGGCGGGACGTGGCGCTGATCGGCTTCGACGACTCGGAGGTCGCCCAGGAGCTGGGCATCAGCGTGGTCGCGCACGACCCGCGGCGGATGGGGGCGGAGGCGGTCGGACTCGCACTCGCCCGGCTCGCGGACCTGGACGGGGAGCCGCGGCGGCTCGTCCTGCCGACCTCGCTGGTGCTGCGCGGGCAGCTGGCCGGGTGAGGCGGCACCCTCTCGACCGTGACCCCCCATTAGGGTGGCTTCGGTTCCGCGGGTCCGCCGAGCCGTACTGTTCGGAGCACCCATCGCGGGTACCGAGCCCACGCTGACGTGGGCAGATCGCTGGCCTTCATGCCGCCCACGTCCGATCGATCCTCTCTGCGGCGTCGCCGGCAGTCCCGCGGAAGGGCCGTCATCGCCGGCACCGCCGGTCTCGCCGTGATCGCCGTCGGTCTCCTCGCGGGCACCGCCGCCCAGGCCGCGACCGCACCCGACCTCGGCACCGCCGGGGAGTACTCCGTGCTCGCCGGTTCGACCGTGACCAACACCGGAGACACGATCCTGCAGGACTCGCTCGGCCTCAGCCCGGGCACCGCTGTCACCGGCTTCCCGCCGGGCATCGTCCAGGGCGAGCGGAACGTCGCGAACGCGGACGCGCTCCAGGCCAAGTCCGACCTGGTCGTCGCGTACGACCAACTCGCGTCCCAGGCTCGTGACGAGGACATCGAGGGCGACCTCGTCGGCCGGACCTTCGTGCCCGGGGTCTACCGCGGAGCGGGACCGATCGGCATCACCGGGACGGTGACCCTCGATGCAGAGGGCGTTCCCGGCTCGATCTTCGTGTTCCAGATGGCGAGCACTCTGATCACCGGATCGCAGAGCACTGTGGCGCTGATCAACGGCGCGCAGGCCTGCAACGTGTACTGGCAGGTCGGCAGCTCGGCGACCCTCGGGACGAACTCCGACTTCGCCGGGTCGATCCTCGCGCTCGCCTCGGTCACCGTGACCACCGGTGCCGACGTCGAGGGGCGCGCGCTCGCGCAGACCGCCGCGGTGACGCTGGACGACAACGTCTTCTCGACTCCGGGATGCGCGACGACGCCGACTCCGACGGAGACGCCGACGGTCATTCCGACTGTGACGCCGACTGTGACGCCGACCGTCGTTCCGACCGTGACTCCGACGGTCACGCCCACGGTGGCTCCGACTGTGACTCCGACGGTCACGCCGACTGTGACTCCGACGGTCACGCCGACTGTCGTTCCGACCGTGACTCCGACGGTCACCCCGACTGTGACGCCCACGGTGACTCCGACGGTCACCCCGACCGTGACTCCGACTGTGACGCCCACGGTCACGCCGACTGTGACTCCGACTGTGACGCCGACGGTCACCCCGACTGTGACTCCGACGGTCACGCCCACGGTGACTCCGACGGTGACGCCGACTGTGACGCCGACCGTGACGCCGACGGCCACGCCTACCGTGACTCCGACGGTCACCCCGACAGTGACGCCCACGGTCACTCCGACCGTGACGCCGACTGTGACGCCCACGGTCACTCCGACCGTGACGCCCACCGTGACTCCGACGGTGACGCCCACGGTGACGCCGACTGCGACGCCCACCAGCACCCCGACGGCCGTGCCGCCGATGGCGAACCCGAAGCCCCCGCAGTCGGGCGGAGTGGCCGCTCCGGTCGTGAAGCCCCGCGGGCCCAGCACCGGACTCGCCTCGACCGGCGCCGACGGAGTCTCGCTCGCCCTGACGGCGATGCTGGCGCTCGCGGGACTGCTCGGTGGAGCGGCCCTGATGATCAGCGAACGCCGCCGCCGCGAGCAGACGGGGAGCTGATCCTCCGCTAGACGACCGAGCGCCGGGCCCCGAGAGGGCCCGGCGCTTCGTCGTGCGCCCGGCCGATCGGAATGTTTCACGTCGCCGTAATAAACGAGCGCGGCTGCGAAACACAGCGCGACTATGGTCACACGCTAACCGCTTAGAGCCCCGTGCGCCCGCGGAGCGCCAGCAGCACCCGACCCCCTGGAGCGCCGATGTCCGCCACCCTCACCCCGTTGCGCCGAGAGCGTGCGCGGGCGCTCCTGGTCGAGCGGCTCGCCCGGCTCGAGCCGCAGCCGGTCGAGGTCTCCGACTCCCGCGTCGTCACGGCGATCACCCGGGCCGCGTGGGCGCAGGCCGTGCTGCGGGCTGCGGCGTCGGCGAGCAATCTCTCCCTCGCGCACACCCGCCTCGCCGTCCTCGGCGCCGGTCCGCTCGCCCGCGAGCTGGCGACCCGCACGGCGGCGATGGGCGCTCGCGTCCTCGTCGTCGGGGACGACCCGGTGGCCCTCGTCGAGCTCGCGCAGCTCGGCCTGGCCGTCGCGGTCATCGACGGCGCCCGCCTCGACGACGTCGTGCTCGCCTTCGCGACGGGGGAGCTCGACCGCCCGGTCGACGCCGGCGCGCTCGGCCGCGGCGGACCCGTGCTGGTCGTCGACGCTGCGGAGGACGCGAACGCGGTCTCCGTGGAGACCGACTCCTCCTCCGGCCGGCCGGGCATCGCGAGGATCCTCGGCACCGACCGCGAGGCCTTCGTGCTCGTCGCGCGCGAGGCGGCCGACGGCTCGACCCGGCGGACCCGCGAGCAGCTCTCCTCCGCCTTCTCGGCGGCGCTCTCCGAAGCGCGCGCGGCCGATCCGGGAGCGGACGGAGCCGATCTGGCGGCCCGCGCCGACCGGGCCCTCGCCCTCGAGGTGCTCGCGTGAGCGGCCGCATCCGCGACGCCTCACTCTGGCGCCAGGGCCAGGACAAGATCGACTGGGCAGCCCGCTTCATGCCGGTGACCGGTACCGTCGTCGGCCAGCTGCGCGAGAACGGCTCGATCGCGGGGCTGCGCATCGGGCTCGTCCTGGTGCTCGAGCCCAAGACCGCGACCCTCGCCCTCGAGCTCGCGGCGGCCGGTGCCGATGTCAGCGTGATGTGCGGCGCCTCCAACACCCACGACGACACCGCGGCCGCCCTCGAGCACGCGGGAGTGAGCGTGTTCGCCCGCTCGGACGCGACCGCCGCCGAGGACCACGCCTTCGCGCTCGACCTCCTCGACCGCCGGCTCGACATCCTCGTCGACGACGGCTCCTCCGTCACCCGCCTCGCGCACACCGAGCGCCCCGCCGTCCTCGAGACCCTGCGCGGCGCCACGGAGGAGACCACGAGCGGACTCCGACCGCTGCGGGTCATGGAGCGCGAGGGCGCCCTGCGCATCCCGGTCCTCGCCGTGAACGACGCGCGCTGCAAGACCCTCTTCGACAACCGGCACGGCACCGGGCAGTCGACGCTGCTCACCATGCTCGACCTGCTCGCCGCTCCGCTGGACCGCGCGCACGTCGTCGTCGCCGGCTTCGGTCACGTGGGCCGCGGAGTGGCGCAGCACGCCCGCGCACTCGGCGCGCGCGTGACGGTGTCGGAGGTCGATCCGGTGCGGGCGCTGGAGGCCGTCTTCGCGGGCTACGACGTCGCTCCGCTGGAGGACGCCGCGCGCACGGCCGATCTGCTCGTGTCGGCGACCGGCATCGCGCACACGATCGACGTCGAGCACCTGCTCGCCCTGCCCGAGGGAGCCGCGGTCGCGGTGTCGGGGGGAGTGGCCCAGGAGATCGCGATCGACGCGGCCGTCGCCGCGGGTGCGGTCCGCGAGACCATCGGCCACGCACTCGAGCGCTTCGTGCTGCCCACCGGGCGCTCGATCGTGGTGCTCGACGACGGCGGCTGCATCAACTGCACGGCGGGCGAGGGCAATCCGATCGAGATCATGGACCTGTCCTTCGGCGTGCAGGCGGCGGCCATCGACGTGCTGGCACGGGAGGCCGGCAGCCTCGCTCCGGCGGTCCACCTGCTCCCGCCCGAGGTCGACGACCGGGTGGCGCGCGCCAAGCTGGCCTCCCTCGGCGTCGCGATCGACCGCGCCAGCCGCGCCCAGCAGGACTTCCTCGGCAGCTGGACCTCGACCGGCCGCCGTGCCGCTCCCCAGCGCGACGGAGCGCGCTCGTGAGCGAGCTGCTCCGTCTCGAGGGCGTCGGAGTCACCTACCGCAGCGCCACCGTGCCCGCTCTCGTCGACGCGTCCTTCTCGGTCTCGAGCGGGGAGGTCGTGCTGATCGCGGGCCCCTCGGGCTGCGGCAAGAGCACTCTGCTGCGCGTGCTGAACGGCCTCGTGCCGCGCTCGTACCGGGCCGAGGTGACCGGTCGGATCGAGGTCGAGGGCCGCGACGCCGCCCCGCTCGCCCTCCGCGACCTCTCCGAGGTCGTCGGCACGCTGCTCCAGGACCCGGCGAAGCAGGTGGTGGGCCACAGCGTGCTCGCCGAGATCGCGTTCGGACTCGAGAACCGCGGCACGCCGCCGCGCGAGATCCGCGAGCGCGCCCACCGGGTCGCCGAGCGGCTCGGACTCACGGCGCTGCTCTCGACCCCGCCGCACGAGCTCTCGGGCGGTCAGCTCCAGCTCGTCGCGTTCGCCGGGATCCTCGTGCTCGATCCGAAGGTCATCGTGATCGACGAACCGCTCGCCAATCTCGATCCGGACGCGGCCGACGTGCTGCTCGCCGCCGTCCGCTCCTACGTCGACCAAGGCGGGGCGGCGGTGATCGTCGAGCACCGGGTCGACGAGGTGCTCGCCCTCGCGCCCGACCGGGTCGTCTATCTGGAGGAGGGCCGGGTCGTCTACTCGGGCGACGTCGACGGCTTCCTCGAGGTCGCGTCACCGGAGTCGGTGAAGCTGCCGTTCTCGGCGCTGCTCGCGAGCGCATCGGGCGAGGAGGAGGCGCTGCCGGAGTCGATTCCGATCGCTCCGGGAGCCGCGGCCCGCCTGCACTTCGAGGGGGCGGAGCTCGGGTACGGCGCGCGCACGATCGTCTCGGCCGTCGAGCGCCGCTTCGAGGCGGGGGAGCGCGTCGCGATCCTCGGCCGCAATGGTGCCGGCAAGTCGACCCTCATGCGCGCGGCCGTCGGACTCGTCGCTCCGACCCGCGGACGGGTGCTGCTCGACGCGCGCCCGGTGCACGAGCTCAGCGCCGCCGAGCTGGTCTCGACCTGCGGCTACCTTTTCCAGAACCCCGGGCAGGCGCTGTTCAGCGAGAACGTGGGCGCCGAGCTCGCGTTCGGGCCGCGCAACCTGGGGGTGCCGGAGGAGGAGATCCCCGCGATCGCGGATGCCGCGCTGCGCGCCGTCTCGCTGCACGACGTGCCCGGCATCCTGGAGCGGCCGCCGCGCACGCTGTCCTTCGGGCAGCAGCGGCGGCTGGCCGTGGCGCTGGCCCTCACGCTCCGCCCGCGCACGCTGATCCTCGACGAGCCGACCGCCGGCCAGGACGAGCGCTCGTCGCGCCACTTCCTCGACGCCGTCTGGGCGATCGAGGGCATCGACAGCGTCTACTTCATCACCCACGACGTCGACATGGCGCTCGCGCGGGCCGACCGCGTCGTGGTCGTCGACGGCGGGGGGATCGTCGCCGACGCGACCCCGGCCGAGATCGTGCACGACCTCGAGCTGTGGCACGAGCCCGGCGAGGCCGCCGGCGGACGCGCCGTGCTGCGCGGGACCGACTTCGTGCGCGCCGCCCGCGAGCACGGACCGGTGGCAGGCCGGCTCCCGCGCCCCCTCGACCTCGCCCGACGCCTGCGCCTCTCCCTCGACGCTCCTCACTCCCTGGACGCTCCTCCCCACCCCCTCGAAAGGACACACCCGTGACCACCACCGCGACTCCCGCCCGGACCGGCCCCTGGGCCGTCTCGTCCCGCACGATCGTCTTCGGCGCCGTCGGCGCCGCCCTCTACGGGGCGCTCGGCGCACTCAGCTTCGTGCTCCCCGGCACGATGATCTCGATCCGCCCGGCCATCGCGATCATCCCCTTCGTGGGTCTGCGCTTCGGCCCGATCGCCGGCTTCTTCACGGGCGCCGTCGGCAACGCGATCGTCGATCAGATCATGGGCTACGGATTCCTGACCTACTGGAACTGGAGCATCGCGAACGGGCTCGTCGGCCTGCTCGCCGGCCTCATCGGCTACTACGCCAAGGAGCCGCGCTCCACCGGTCGCCAGGTCGTCTGGGCCGCCGCCATCGCGGTCGCCGCGGTCGTCGTGGGACTGCTCTTCACCGTCACCGACCTGCTGCTGGGCGTCACCGTCGAGTACTGGTTCTTCGGCTCCTACCTCCTCGCGATCCTCGCGACCGGCATCACCGCGGCGATCCTGGTCCCCGTGCTCGACCGGGTCTGGAAGCCGCTGCAGAACCTCGCCGGACGCTGACCGGTGGAGGTCTCGCCTCGATACCTCGGCGGCGACTCCTTCCTCGGCCGTCGGGATCCGCGCGTGCTCATCGTCGTCCCGGTGATGCTCGTGATCACCGCGACGCAGGTGAAGGACCTGAGGTGGATGGTGGCGCTCGCCGCGGTGGCGTTCGCCTACTACCTCAGCGCGCGGATCCCGTTCCGCGAGGTCCGCTCGAACTGGGCCGTCGTGGCCGTGTTCGTCGTGGTCTTCGCGGGGATCAACGGGCTGATCGTCGGCGCGACGAGCTCGGGCGAGCCCGAGACGGGCGCGACCCTGTTCACCGTGCCGCTGATCGGGCTGCCGATCACGGAGGGAGCCGTCTCGTACGCGGTGAACATGCTGCTGCGCTTCCTCGCCCTGGTCGCGGTCGGCTTCCCGCTGGCCTTCGCGATCCGCCCCGGCGACCTCGCGGTCGCGTTCGCCCGGCTGGGAGTCCCGGCGCGCTTCGCGTACGGCATCGACCTGACCTTCAAGTTCCTCCCCAGCGCCGCCGCGAACCTGCAGGAGACCGCCGCCGCCCAGCGCCTGCGCGGCTACGAGCGGGCCGAGACCCGCAACCCGGTGCGCCGGCTGCGCGAGGTGGCTCCGCTCATGGTCCCCGTCACCATCACCTCGTTCGTGGACGCGGAGGACACGGTCGACGCGCTGGATCTGCGGGGCTTCGGCACCGCGAAGCGCACGTGGCTCCGAGAGATCCACTACGCGCCGGCCGACTGGGCGGTGACGGCGCTCGCCGTGCTGCTCGCCGCGGCCGCCTCGATCGCGAGCATCACGGGGCTCATGCCGTCGGCGTGGATCCCGTGACGGGCGTCGAGGTCCACCTGGCGCCCTGGGTGGTGCCGGTGGCCGGCGAGCCGATCCGCGGCGGTGCCGTGGCGGTGCGCGGCGAGCGGATCCTCGCGGTCGGTCCGCGCGACGAGGTCCTCGCCGAGGGGGCCGATCGGGTGCGGGAGTGGGACGGCGCGATCACTCCGGGACTCGTCAACGCCCACTCCCACCTGCAGTACACCTGCATGGCGGCCGTCGGAGCCGGCCGCTACGAGGGCTTCGAGGACTGGTCGCGCGCGTTCCAGGTGGTCTACGAGCAGCCGCACGACTGGGCCGCCTCGGCCGCCGACGGGCTCGCGATCGCGGTGTCGACCGGCACCACCGCCATCGCCGACATCGTCACCGATCTCGAGGCGCTCGACGTGCTCGAGGCCGGCCGCGTTCACGGCATCGCCTACTGGGAGCTGATGAGCCTCCTCGAGGACGACTGGCGCGGCAGCGGCCGGTCGATCACCGCAGAGCTGGTGCGCACGTCCGGAGTCACGCGGATCGGCCTCTCGCCGCACGCGCCCTACTCGCTCGACACCCCGGTGCTGAGCGATCTCACCGGGCTGTCGCAGGAGCTCGGCGTGCGTCGGCACCTGCACCTGGCCGAGTCGGCGTGGGAGGCGGAGTACACCATGCACGGCCGCGGCGCGCTGGCCGAGCAGTGGCGCCGCTGGGGCTACGACGCCTTCCATCTGCTCCGCAACGGCGGCAGCGCCCTGAGGCCCGTCGCCTACGCCGAGACGATCGGAGCGCTCGGCGACGACGTGCACATCGCGCACGGGATCTACGTGGACGCCGAGGACAGGGCGACGCTGCGCCGCGCCGGCACCTCTGTCG
Organism: Rathayibacter rubneri; assembly: GCF_023743255.1. Classification (NCBI taxonomy): domain Bacteria; kingdom Bacillati; phylum Actinomycetota; class Actinomycetes; order Micrococcales; family Microbacteriaceae; genus Rathayibacter; species Rathayibacter rubneri. Next base: position 81,073 of record NZ_JAMRYM010000004.1, read on the forward strand.
CCCTGTGCCCGCGCTCGAACGCGGTGATCGGGCTCGACGAGGCGCCGGTCGCCGACTACCTGCGCGAGGGCAACGCGATCGCCGTGGGCACGGACTCGCTCTCGTCGACTCCCTCGCTCGACCTCCTCGGCGATGTGGCCGAGCTGCACCGCATCGCGCGGCAGCAGGGCTACACCGGAAGGGATCTGCATGCGCGGCTCCTGCATGCGGCGACGTTCGGCGGGGCCGTCGCGATGGGAGCGGCCGACTCGTTCGGCGCGCTGGTGCCCGGAGCCCTCGCCGACCTGGCAGTGCTCGACGTGAGCGCCGCGACCGCGGACGACCTGGTCGCCGCGATAGTGGAAGCCGGTGAGGGCACGGCCCTCGCCACGATCATCTCGGGGGAGGTCCGATGGGCGCGGAGCTGACGGGCGAGCTGGTGGACCGGTTGAGCGTGGACGGACGCGTGCTCGAGAGCCTCCGCCGACCGGCGCTCGCCGCGTCGATGGGGTTGGAGCCGCATCCGGAGGGCGGCTGGTACCGCCGCACCTGGACCTCGCCGGAGCGGTTGACGCTGACGGCGCCCGACGGCTCGGTGCGCGAACGACCGGCGGCGACGCTGATCGTGTTCCTGCTCCCGCCGGGGGAGAGTTCGGCCTGGCACCGGGTGTCCTCGGACGAGACGTGGATCTGGAACGGTCCCGGACGCGTGGCCCTGCAATACGGCGGGAGCGGGGAGGAGCCGGTGGACGGGGAGACCGTCGTGCTGGGCTCGCCCTTCGACGGGCACGTCGTGCAGGCGCTCGTCCCCGCGGACGTGTGGCAGCGGACGCTGCCGTCGGAGGAGGACGCGGTCGTCAGCTGCCTCGTCTCGCCGGGGTTCGACTTCGCCGACTTCTCGATGCCGGAGGAGTGACGGGGCGGTCCTCGAGGACGCGGACCCCGAAAGTTCTTCGCCGTCGACTTGACACGGCCCGCGGGTGTGCTAAGTTATTCGAGTTGCCAACGGCCGGAACGGTCGCCGCGAAAGCGGTTCGATAGCTCCGGTGATCTGCACTGCAGGTCCTCGCGTGACAACAGCGAACTCGATCACTCTCGTTGTGAAGCACCTTCTGTGGTGTGGAGGCGGGGTGTGTCCGATTCTTGAGAACTCAACAGCGTGCACTATGTTCAATGCCAATTTTATACCCCGGCCGGGTCTTGTCTGGTTGGGATTCCTTTGGAAATTGATGTCAGTAATGATGTCTTATTTGCTAGAGGTCAAACTTGACTTCCTTCTCTTCGGGGTTGGTTGTCGTAAATTTTTTTACGGAGAGTTTGATCCTGGCTCAGGACGAACGCTGGCGGCGTGCTTAACACATGCAAGTCGAACGATGAAGCCCAGCTTGCTGGGTGGATTAGTGGCGAACGGGTGAGTAACACGTGAGTAACCTGCCCTTGACTCTGGGATAAGCGCTGGAAACGGCGTCTAATACCGGATACGACCTGCCCCGGCATCGGGTGCGGGTGGAAAGTTTTTCGGTCAAGGATGGACTCGCGGCCTATCAGCTTGTTGGTGAGGTAATGGCTCACCAAGGCGACGACGGGTAGCCGGCCTGAGAGGGTGACCGGCCACACTGGGACTGAGACACGGCCCAGACTCCTACGGGAGGCAGCAGTGGGGAATATTGCACAATGGGCGAAAGCCTGATGCAGCAACGCCGCGTGGGGGATGACGGCCTTCGGGTTGTAAACCTCTTTTAGTAGGGAAGAAGGACTTCGGTTTGACGGTACCTGCAGAAAAAGCACCGGCTAACTACGTGCCAGCAGCCGCGGTAATACGTAGGGTGCAAGCGTTGTCCGGAATTATTGGGCGTAAAGAGCTCGTAGGCGGTTTGTCGCGTCTGCTGTGAAAACCCGAGGCTCAACCTCGGGCCTGCAGTGGGTACGGGCAGACTAGAGTGCGGTAGGGGAGAATGGAATTCCTGGTGTAGCGGTGGAATGCGCAGATATCAGGAGGAACACCGATGGCGAAGGCAGTTCTCTGGGCCGTTACTGACGCTGAGGAGCGAAAGCGTGGGGAGCGAACAGGATTAGATACCCTGGTAGTCCACGCCGTAAACGTTGGGAACTAGATGTGGGGACCTTTCCACGGTCTCCGTGTCGCAGCTAACGCATTAAGTTCCCCGCCTGGGGAGTACGGCCGCAAGGCTAAAACTCAAAGGAATTGACGGGGGCCCGCACAAGCGGCGGAGCATGCGGATTAATTCGATGCAACGCGAAGAACCTTACCAAGGCTTGACATATACCGGAAACTTCCAGAAATGGTTGCCCCGCAAGGTCGGTATACAGGTGGTGCATGGTTGTCGTCAGCTCGTGTCGTGAGATGTTGGGTTAAGTCCCGCAACGAGCGCAACCCTCGTTCTATGTTGCCAGCACGTCATGGTGGGAACTCATAGGAGACTGCCGGGGTCAACTCGGAGGAAGGTGGGGATGACGTCAAATCATCATGCCCCTTATGTCTTGGGCTTCACGCATGCTACAATGGCCGGTACAAAGGGCTGCGATACCGTAAGGTGGAGCGAATCCCAAAAAGCCGGTCTCAGTTCGGATTGAGGTCTGCAACTCGACCTCATGAAGTCGGAGTCGCTAGTAATCGCAGATCAGCAACGCTGCGGTGAATACGTTCCCGGGCCTTGTACACACCGCCCGTCAAGTCATGAAAGTCGGTAACACCCGAAGCCGGTGGCCTAACCCCTTGTGGGAGGGAGCCGTCGAAGGTGGGATCGGTGATTAGGACTAAGTCGTAACAAGGTAGCCGTACCGGAAGGTGCGGCTGGATCACCTCCTTTCTAAGGAGCATCTGGACACCGCGTTCCTTGTGAGCGTTGTGTGTTCCAGGCGCCAGATCGAAGCGAATGTCTTCGCTGGTAGCTCATGGGTGGAACATTGAACTGGGTGCAGGTCGAGTTCGTCTCGTGTCAGTACAGCCTTCGGGTTGGGAACGCACGGTACGG